>JAYTBY010000713.1:0-6151 GCA_043736755.1 Planctomycetota bacterium
GTGCACACGAGTTCGATCGCGACGCCGTTCGCATCGCGACGCACTTCCTTGCACGTGATGCAGTACGCGTAGCGCAAGCGCACTTCCTTGCCCGGTGACAGACGGAACCAACCCTTGGGCGCATCGTCCTTGTAGTCCTCGCGCTCGATCCAGAGGTCGCGCGTGAACGGCACACGCCGCGTTCCGCTCGTCGGATCCTCGGGGTTGTTCACCGCGTCGATCCACTCGATGTGATCCGCGGGCAAGTTCTCGATCGTCACCTTCAACGGCTGGAGCACGGCCATCGCGCGCGACGCCGTCTTGTTCAGGTCGTCACGCACCGCGTTCTCCAGCACGAGCTTGTCCACCGTGCTGTTCGTGCGCGCGACACCGATCGTGTCGCAAAACGCGCGCAACGCCGCCGGCGTGTACCCGCGTCGACGCATTCCGCGCAGCGTCGGCATACGCGGATCGTCCCAACCGTCGACGATGCCGCCCTTCACGAGCTCCAGCAGCTTGCGCTTGCTGAGCACGGTGTACGTGACGTTCAACCGCGCGAACTCGATCTGTCGCGGCCGATGGGGGACGGGCAGGTGGTCGAGGAACCAGTCGTACAGAGGCCGATGGATCTCGAATTCGAGTGTGCAGATCGAGTGCGTGATTCCCTCGAGAGCGTCGCACTGCCCGTGCGCGAAGTCGTACATCGGATAGATGCACCACGCGTCGCCGGTGCGATGGTGGTGCGCGCGCAGGATGCGATAGAGCACCGGATCCCGGAGGTTCGGGTTCGGCGAGCTCATGTCGATCTTGGCGCGCAGCGTGCGTGCGCCATCGACGAATTCACCGGCGCGCATGCGCCGGAAGAGATCGAGGCTCTCTGCCGGAGCGCGATCACGGAACGGACTCGGACGCCCGGGCGAGTCGAGGCGACCGCGGTACTCCGACACGGACTCGGGCGTGAGATCGCACACGTACGCCGCGCCGGTCGTGATCAGGTGCTCGCCGTACTTGTAGATCTGCTCGAAGAAGTCGCTGGCATAGAAGAGCGCGTCCCAGCGGAACCCGAGCCACTCGACGTCGGCTTGGATCGAGTCGACGTACTCCTGCTCTTCCTTCGACGGGTTCGTGTCGTCGAAGCGCAAGTTGCACTTCCCACTGAATTCGGCCGCGAGACCGAAGTTCACGCAGATCGACTTCGCGTGCCCGAGGTGCAAGTACCCGTTCGGCTCGGGAGGAAAGCGCGTCTGCACGCGACCCTGGTTCTTCCCCGCGGCGAGATCGTGCTCGATCTCGTCGTGGATGAAGTGATGGTGGCGCGGCTTCTCCGGCTCGGTGCTCGGTCGACTGTCGTTCTTCATGGCTCGTGGTCGCGCGCGGCTCGTTCCTGCGCGACGAAGCGCGGGAAGATACCAGCGGCCTGTCTTCGGTGCCGATCGACCCGTGACGAGGCCGCTCTGCGGTCGTAACCTTGGGAGGTAATGTCCATCCTGAATCCCACGCCTCCCGAGTGGATGGTCGACGGCCAGGGACGTCCGTATTTCCTCTGGGACTCGGAGATGACCCTCGATCGGTTCCGAGAAAAGCTCGCCGGCGACGATCACGAGGTTCGTGCTTACCTGACGGCCAAGCTCATGCGGCAGGCCAAGCCCGACGACGTGTTCCAATTCGTGACATTGAAGAGCATTCGCGCGGACTGGCCGCTGATCGAGCCTCATCTCGGGAACTCGCGACCGTTCTGGACCTGGCTGCTCTCGATGTGGGCGGGACAACGCGATGGCGGATAGTCGCCTCACTCCGTTGCAGCAGCGCGTGCTGCGCGAGCTCGCAGGCAATCCGAGCGGATGGACCCTCACCGGCGGCGGTGCGCTCGCCGGGTTCCATACGCGTCACCGTACGACGCGCGACCTGGATCTGTTCTGGCATGGGAGGTCCGAGCTCGGAACGCTGCCAGCCGATGTGAAGGCTCGCCTCGAGGCCGCAGGATTCACGGTGGCCACGTCGAGGGCTTCACCCCACTTCACGAGATTCCTCGTGCAACTTGGCGAGGATCGAGTGGAGGTCGACCTCGTCGCCGACCCCGTGAAATCCATCGAGGAGCCTCGAGAGTGTGAGCTCGACGGCCGGAAATTCCTGGTGGACACGGCGCACGAGATCCTCGTCAACAAGCTGAACACGCTCATTCAGCGCATGGAGCTGCGTGACCTCGTCGACGTGGGCGCTCTGTTGGCTCAGGGTGGTGACCTCGACCGGGCCTTGGTCGAAGCGCCGCGCAAAGACGCCGGTTTCTCGGCCCTGACGCTCGCCTGGCTGCTGCGCGAGTTGCCCATCGCCGCCATGGTTCGTGCGCAGGACCTACCGTCGGCCGAAGCGGATGCACTGATCGAGCTCCGTGATCGTCTGGTCTTGCGCGTCACTCAGATGACGACACCGGACACCTAGCGTCGCCGTCCGCTACGGCCGATCAGCGCGCGTTCGCAGCGAGCCAGTCCGCCGCCAGATTCGCGAGCGCTTTCGCGCCGGTCGGCAACGCGCTCTCGTCCACGAAGAAGCGCGGCGAGTGGTTCGAATCGGCCGTCGCGCACTGTGCTTCCGGCGTGACACCGAGGAAGACGAAGAGCCCTGGCACGCGGCGCGCGTAGAACGAGAAGTCCTCAGAGCCCGTGATCTTGCGCGCATCGACGACCATTCCCGGCGCGACGCGTTCGAGCGTCGGGCGCATGACGGTGGCGAGATTCGCGTCGTTCGACGTGACCGGATACCCGCTCTCGATCCGCACGGTCGCCGTCGCGCCGTGCGCCTCCGCGATCTTCTTCGCGATGCGCTCGATGCGCGCGTGCACGTCGTCGCGCATCGCATCGTCGAACGTGCGGATCGTGCCGACGAGTCGCGCCGTCTCGGGGATGATGTTGTTGCGCACGCCCGATTCGAACTGGCCCACGGTGACGACGACCGGCTCCTTCGTGATGTCTTGCGAGCGCGAGACGACGGTTTGGAGCGCGCTGACGATCTCGCTGCCGATCACGATCGGATCGATGCCGGCCCACGGCTTCGAACCGTGCGCTTGGCGGCCTTTCACGATGATTTCGAAGCGATCGCCGGCGGCGAGCAACGGTCCGGGTTTCACGCCGATCTTTCCGGTCGGCATCCCGGCGAACACGTGCAGACCGAAGACGACATCGACTTTCGGATCGTCGAGCACGCCCTCCATCACCATCAGCTGGGCGCCGGCCGGCTGTTCCTCGATCGGCACGCTCTCCTCGGCGGGTTGGAAGAGCAGCACGACCTTGCCCGACAGTTGCGCGCGGTTCGCTTGCAGCGCTTCCGCAGCGGCGAGGAGCATCGCGGTGTGCGCGTCGTGACCGCACGCGTGCATGACGCCGACGGTCTTGCCTTCGAACGTGCCCGTCGCCTTGCTCGCGAACGGCAGGTCGACTTCTTCCTTCACCGGGAGAGCGTCCATGTCCGCGCGCAACGCGACGACGCGGCCCGGCTTGCCGCCTTCGATCACGGCGACGACGCCGGTCTTCGCGACACCGGTACGCGGCGTGAGACCCATCGCGCGCAGTTTCTCGGCGACGAACTTGGCGGTCTCGACTTCGCGGTTGCCGAGTTCCGGGTGCTCGTGGAAGTGACGTCGCCACGCGATGAGTTGATCGCGGTTCGCGTCGATCTTCGCGTCGATCGCGACGGTGAGCGGGCTGGCGGCGGCGATCGGTGCGGACGCGGGCGATGCGACCGCGAGCACGTTCGAACCCGCCGTCGAGGCGGCACCCGTCACCGCAGGAGATGCGGATCGTCCGGCCGCCTTCACTTCGCGCTCGGGCGAAGCGCAGCCGACGGCGAACGTCGTGACGAGGAGGAAGGGGAGCAGGTTGGCGCGCGTCGATTCGGTCATGGGTGTGGTCCTCGACGCATGCTACGGGTGGACATCGCCCCGCGACACCGTAGCCTGCACGTGTGATCGTCGATTTGGCCGAGCGCGCTGCCCCAGAACTGCAGGAGTACGACCTCTGCATCGTCGGCACGGGTCCGGCCGGCGCGACGCTGGCGCGCGAGCTCGCGGGCACCACGTTGCGCGTGTGCGTACTCGAAAGTGGGCGCCGACGACCGACGCCGCACGGCGATGCGTTGCGCGTCACCGAGAGTTCGGGCATCCACGTCAAGGACTGGTCGCGCGAGCGCGTGCTCGGCGGTGCTTCGACGACGTGGGCGGGCCTGTCGAGTCCGCTCGACGCGATCGACATGGCCCCGCGCCCGTGGATCGGATCCGAGGGTTGGCCGATCGCGCGAACCGAGATGCTGGCGCTCTACGACGAAGCGGCGCAGCGCTACCGGTTTCCGACGAGCGCGACGTTCGGCGCGAGCGGCTTCGGCGATCTACGTACGCGCGGAGCCGTGCAACCCGTGTGGAAGTCGCTCGAGGAGAAAGTCTTCCTCGCTTGTGCGGAACCGCAGGACTTCGGCGCCGAAAGTGCTGCGGTGTGGAGCGCGTCGAACATCGACGTGTTTCTCGACGCGACGGTCGTGCGCATCGACGCGAGCGGCGATCGGGGTCGAGCGCGTGCGCGATCCGTGCGCGTGCGGACGAGCCGCGGTCAGGAGTTCGACGTCCGCGCGCGCGCGTTCGTGCTCGCAACGGGCGGCATCGAGAACGCACGCTTGCTGCTCGTGTCGCGCGACGCGAACCCCACGGGTCTCGGGAACGAGCACGCGCAGGTCGGGCTCGGTTTCATGAACCACCCGAAGAACTACTTCGGCATCCTCCATCTCGTGCGGCCGATCGATTCGCTGCCGTACTTCTTCGGCGCGCTGCACAAGGGCTTCGCCGGCTACGCGGGCTTGCGTTTGAGCGAGGAACGCCAACGCGAGCTCGGCGTGTTGAACAGCTATGCGCGCTTCGAGCCCCTGTTTCCGTGGTCGGACAACGACGGCGTCGAGTCGCTCGTGACGCTCGTGAAGCGCAGCAAGGGCCTCTTTTCACGCTGGAAATCGGGCAAAGAGGGCGAAGTCGTCGAACTGCGCGACTGGTCGGAGACCGGCGACGATTCCGAGCGTCAGAACGCGCGCGGCGGAGCGTTGTCGGGCCTCGCACTCGTCGGCAACGTCATCCTGCACGCGCCGAGCGTCGTGCAGTACGCGTGGTTCCGCATGGGCCGGCGCAAACCGAAAGTGCGTCGCGTGCGCGTGCGTCACTTCCTCGAGATGCAGCCAAGCGGCGCGAACCGCGTCGAGCTGTCGACTACGCTCGACGCGAACGGCGTCCCGATCCCACACGTGCGTCACGCGTGCAACGACCTCGACAAACGCTCGCTCGTCGAGCTGTGGAAGGCGCTGCGCGCCGAGCTGGCCGCGAACGGACTGGGCGAACTCGAAGGCGATCTCGAACACGCCGACCCGTGGCCGATCGACCAGGACGCGTCGCATCACATGGGCTCGACGCGGATGGGCGCCGACGCGCGGACGAGCGTCGTCGATGCGAACTTGCGACTGCATGGCGCGCAGAACATGTGGATCGCGGGTTCTTCCGTGTTTCCGACCAGCGGTTGCGCAAACCCGACGATGACGATCGTCGCGTTGTCGATCCGGCTTGCGCGGCGGCTGCAGGTCGAGCTCGCGCGGACGCGGGAGTCCGTCGCATGAGCACACGTCGTATCTGGATCGTCGGCGCCGGCAAACGCGTGCGCGAAACGGCGCTGCCCGCGTTCGTCTCGCTCGGCCGCGACGTAGAAATCGCTGGAATCCTCGCTCGATCTCCCCGCGATATCGAAGTCGGGGGTCGCAAGTACGCGATTCGCCCACTCGAGAGTCTCCGCTCCACGGACTTCGTCACAGGCGACATCGTCTACGTCGCCGTGGGCAAAGACGCGACGCCGAGCGTGCTGACGGCGCTGTCGCGATTCGACCGTGCGCGGCTCGAGCTGCTGATCGACACGCCCGTCCTCAAGATCAAACACCTGCGGTTCACGCCGCTGCTCGAAGGCTGGCAGCGTGCCAGCGTCGCCGAGGACGTCGTCCATCTCCCGTGGATCGAGACGTCGCGCGCCGCGGCGGGCGAAGTGCGTTCCGTCACGTTCGATCGCTCGGCTTACGCGTACCACGGGCTCGCTCAATCGAAAGCCGTGTGCGGCGCAGACCGCGTCGTGCGCGCGCGACGCGTCAAGGTGGCCGACGG
>JAYTBY010000714.1:0-13966 GCA_043736755.1 Planctomycetota bacterium
GTTCGACTTCTCGATCGCGCCGATGATGGCCGCGGCCGTGAAGGGTTTCGATCTACCGAAGACCGATGCCGACGGGCGGTTCCTGGCCGGACCGATCGCGGGCGATGCGCCGCACGAGGTCTCGTTCAAGAAGGCCGGCTACGTCGACGCCGAGTTGAAGCACGACCCCAAGACTGCGAGCGGCGAAGTCGTCGTGAAGCTCTCGCGCGGCGGTTCCGTCGAGGGCGTCGTCATGGATTCGGCGCGCGGCGAACCTGTCGCGGCGTTCACTGTCGGTGGCGGCGACCTCGTCGAAGTCGAAGCGGATTCGCCGGGCATCGGGAATCCATTCTCCGGCGGCCAGACGGTCGAGGACGCGAGCGGCCTTTTTCGCGTGGAATCCGTGCGTTCGGGCAAGTCGACCCTCGTGTTCCGTGCGCCGGGTTATCTGCCCGCATCCGTCGAAGTCGAAATCGTCGAGGGTGAGACGAAGAAGGGCGTCATCGTCGAGCTCACGCCTGGTGGCGTCGTGCGCGGGATCGTGCTCGACGCGAACGGTGACCCGGTCGCGGGCGCGCAAGTCGTCGCTCAACGCTCCGGGGGCGGGGACCAAGCCCGCGATCGACGCCGCGACCGAATGCGCGGCATGGAGCCGGGGCGGCGCGGTCGCGGTGGCCCACCGGAGAGCCCCTTTGGTCCGATGATGAGTTCCGGTGGCGATTCGACGGACGAAATCCCCGCGGGTTTCCTCTCGATCGCAGCCGGGATGGGCATGCTCGGTGACCGCGCAGTGATGACGAATGCGCGCGGCGCGTTCGAGCTCACGGCGGTCGAAGCCGGCTCGTTCCGCGTTCACGCGTTTCATCGCGAGCACGCCGGCGGATCGTCCGAAGCGAAGTCGATGCCGGCGGAGGGCGTGCTCGAAAACGTCGTCGTGAAGTTGCTCCCCGGCGGCGCGATCGTCGGCTCGGTGACGGATCGATTCGGACGTCCGGTGCAGGACCAACTCGTGCTCGCGTTCTCGCCCGCCGCGTTCGGCGGACCCGGTGGCGGCGGAACGGCTGCGAGCGGCGCCTACCAAGGATCGACGGACGCCGAGGGTCGCTATGCGATCCGTCACGTCGGCGCGGGCAGCTACTTCCTCGTCGCGACGCGCGGCGACGAAGACCTGAATCCGGCCACGTTCTTCGGCACGCTGAACTTCGATCTCGTGACCGTTCCCGAGGGCGAAGAGGTCGAGTTCGATCTCGTGGACAGCACTTCGGGCGCGTGCAGAGTGAGTGGAGTCGTGACGTATCGCGGTGAGCCCGTGGCGCGCGGCAACCTCGTCGCGACGAGCACGGACACGGAGAGCCTGCTCGGCGTCGAGTTCCGCGCGGCCAAGATGCTCGGTGGCGGCCGCTTCGAATTCCCGGGGCTCCAGGCTGGCGTCTGGCAGGTCCAGTGGGACGGCGACGGTCCGCAAGTGCGGACCTCGATCGAAGTGCCTGATCTGCCCGAGGTCGATCTCGAAGTGAGGCTGCCCGAAGGCGGTGTCGAAGGCCGCGTGGTGGACGATCGCACGGGTGAGCCGCTCGACGGTGTCCAAGTCACGTTGCGGCGCGCTGGCGGCGCGCCCAAGGCTCGAGGACTTCTCGGCAGCGTCATCGCGCGTGATGGCGGTGCTGTGCGCCGGAACACCGATGAGAAGGGCGAGTTCCGCTTCGAGCGCCTCGAAGGCGGTGCGTATGAGATCGTCGCGCAAACGCCGTCGTCGCGCCTACGCGAAGGGGCCGAGATCTACGCGCCGAGTGATCCGGCCAAGCTCGAGCTCTCCTCGAATCGTGTCGAGCGCGACATCGTGTTGCGACTCCTGCCGTCGCTCGGCATCTCTGGCCGTGTGGTGGGGGACGCGGGTCCGCTCGCAGGTGCGCGTGTCGTTGCGATCCGTGAAGGCGCCGGCATGGAAGGCGTGGAGTCCGCGCGTTCCGACGCGGAAGGGCGGTTCACGGTGCGCGGCCTCGCAAGTGGTGCGTACCGACTCACCATCACCGCGGACGGATTCGCGCGCGGCAGCAAGACGGGGCTCGACGTGCAACGCAATCGCGAGCCGACCGACGTCGAGATCGCGCTCACGAAGGGCGTGCTGATTCGCGCGCGGGTCACGAAAGGCGGCGTACCCGTTTCCGGTGCGCGCGTCCAACTCCTCTCGAAGGCGGGCGAATCGGCGTCGGCCGACGACCCCGGCCGTGCGATCGAGGGCTTCTTCCGTGGCGAGGGATCGACGGATGCGCAGGGCGAAGTCGAAGTCGGACGCTACGCGCCGGGTGAATATGTGCTCGAAGCACAGCGCGGATCCGACAAGGCTTCGAAACCGGTTTCGTTCGACGGGCGTGACGCGGAGCAGGAGTTCCGGATCGAACTCGAGAGATGAAGTCGCGGACCTCGGGCTCACTTCACTAGCATCGTTGCGATCATGTTCGCGCTCCTCGCTCTCGCCGGATCTCTCCTCGTGGCTCCGCAGCACCTCGCGGCGGAGAAGCCGGCGACAGCGTCCGCTCGCCGGATCGTCCTGGCCTACGCCGGGGTGCCCGGATCCACCCTCACGCGTACGTCCGCGGGTGCGCATGAACTCGCGCAGGAACTCGTCGTCCGCGCGCGTTCCGGTACCGACTTCGCGCGGCTTGCGACCGAGTTCTCGAACGCGCCCGAGGCCAAGAACGGCGGCGAAGTCGGCACGTTCGTACCGGGTGTCCTGGCGCCGGAGATGGACGCGTTCCTCTTCGCGGCACAGGTCGGAGAGATCTCGCCTCCGGTCCAGATGAGTACGGGCTGGTGCATCCTCCAGCGTGTCCCGACGCACGTGGCCGTGCTGCGCATCCAAGTCGCGGGCGACGACGAGCGTCGTGCCAAGCGCGTGGTTCTGGTCGAGCATCGCCTGCGCGCGGGAGACGACTTCGCCGCCGTGGCGACGGATCTCTCCGACGATTCGACGTCGGCTGCGCGCGGAGGGCAGTACGCGATCTTCGAGCGCGGCGTGAGCGACACGCTCCTGAAGCGCATGGCCTTCGAGGCTGAAATCGGCATGGTGATCGGACCCGTCGACCTGCCCCCGTTCGGCGTGAACTGGATGAAGCGCGTTCCGCTCGACGCCGTCGCCCCGTCGCTGCGCGAGGATCAGTTCGTGCGACTTTCGGCGATCCTGTTCCCCTTCGACACAGCGGTCGGTGCGGATCCGCGTACGACTCCGAATGAGCTCGCGGCGAAAATCGTGGCCGATTCCGTGCTCCAAGCGCTCGACGCCGGTGTCGACTTCGCGAAGCTCGCGCGCGAGCACACGAGCGATCCCTCTGGCAAGGAACTCGGCGGCGACCTGGGCTGGGTGCATCGTGCTACGCCAAACCTCCAAGACGCCGTGCGCAACGCGTTCCTGCTGGCTCCGGGCGCGCACTCGATCGTGCAACGTGCCTCGGTCGGCTGGGTGATCGTCAAGCGCGACGCGTGAGTGGACGCACCCTCGCGGGGATGCGGCCCTCGGTCGCGGTCGTGATCCCGGCGCTCGACGAAGAGCAGTCACTCCCGCTCGTCCTCGCGGCGATCCCCAAGGAGTTCCACGATCTTGTCGTCGTCGGCGACAACGGCTCGCGCGATCGAACGGCAGAGGTTGCAACTCACGCGGGAGCAATCGTCGCGACCGAGCCACGGCGCGGTTACGGATCGGCATGTCTCGCCGCACTGGAGATCGTGAATGGCCGCATTGCGCCGAACGATGCGCGCGCGCGCGGAGCGGACCGACTGCCTCTCCGTGGCGGCGACGTCGTCGTATTTCTCGACGCCGACTTCTCCGACGATCCGCGTGATCTCGAGGCTCTGCTCGCGCCGATCCTCTCTGGCACGGCGGAATTCGTCGTCGGGTCTCGCACGCGCGACGCTCTGTCGCGAGCGGCCTTGACACCGCAGCAGCGATTCGGGAATGCGCTCGCGTGCTGCCTGCTGCGCGTCCTATTCGGTGCGCGACACACGGATCTAGGCCCTTTTCGTGCGATTCGCGTGGACGCGCTGCGCCACCTCGCGATGGTCGATCGTGACTACGGCTGGACCGTCGAGATGCAGCTCAAAGCGCGCGTCGCACGTCTACGCGTCGTGGAGGTCCCCGTGCGCTATCGCTTGCGAGCCGCAGGACGCAGCAAAGTCTCGGGCACGATTACCGGATCCGTGCGCGCTGGCTGGAAGATCCTGGGCTGGATCTTCGGCTGGCGAATGCGCCTCCTCACGGGCGCGGCGCGTATCCCCAGGTTCCCTCGACCTTCGACCAGCGAAACGAAATGATGTCGAGGATCCAGTCGAAGGGCCCGAAGTAGGGAAACGTCACCGTCTCCAGGACCTCCATGTTCGCGAGGTTCGCGTCCGACGCGTTCTCGCGCGCGATGAGCTGCGAGCCCTTGGGGAGATCGATCGCGAAGATCGTGAACGCGAAGCCTGTGGAGCGAAACGTCCCGGAGGTCTCGGTCGTGCGTTCGAAGGAGAGGCTGGAGCAGCTCGCGACCGTGGCAGCGACAAGAGCTAGGAGCACTGTGGACCGGAGGAACCCGGAAGTCAGAGGCACGGCCATGTCGGAACCGTAGCAGAGGCGCCTTGGACGAGGAAGCGCTTCGCCACCGCGGTTGCTACGTTCACGAGCGTGAACCCGTCACGACCCATGGCCAACGCGACAGCCGATGAAGCGGTGCTCGTCGCACTCCATTCCCGGGCGTTTCTCCAGGCCTTCGGAGGAGGCGCGGCACCGCGCGTTTTCTTCGCGCCCGGACGCGTGAACTTGATGGGGGCGCATCTCGACTACAACGGCGGCCCCGTCATGCCGACCGCGATCGATCGCGGGACGTTCGTGGCGGTCCGCCCGCGGAGCGACGCCCGCGTCGTGCTGGCCTCGACGCTCGATGGAACGCGGGCGGAGTTCGAGCTCGGATCTCTGCCGGCCTCTCGCGCGGGACGCTGGGCCGATTACCCCGTCGGTGTGCTGCGCGAGATCCTCCTCCTGGCCGAGGCGCAGGGCGCGCGCGGCATCGGGCTCGATGTCCTCTATGGCGGCAACTTGCCCGTCGGTGCGGGCCTCTCGTCGTCGGCCTCGATCTGCGTCGGCACCGCGTTCGCGCTGGATGCCCTCTACGGGCTGGGCCTCTCGCGACTGGAACTCGTCAACGCGGCCCTGCGGGCCGAGCGCGGCTTCGTCGGCGTGCAATGCGGGATCATGGATCCCTACGCGGTCGGTCTCGCGCGCGAGGGATCCCTGCTCTGGCTCGACTGCAAGGACCGCACGAGCGAGTACCTGCCACTCGATCACGCCCGTGTGACGATCGCGGTCGCGGATTCGGGGGTGCGCCGCGAGTTGGCGCAGGGCGCCTTCAACGAGCGTGTCGGGCAGTGTCGTGCCGCGTTCGATGTGCTGCGTCGGCATCAACGCGATGCGACGTGCCTGCGCGACATTCGTTTCGAGACGTTGGCCGCGCACGGAGACGAACTGGAACCGGCCGTTGCTCGTCGTGCCCACCACGTGATCCACGAGGTCGCGCGAACGTTCTCCGCGCGCGATGCGCTGCGCTGCGGCGATGCGAGCGGTTTCGGGGCGGAGATGACGCGCACGCACGCATCGTTGCGCGAGCTGTTCGAGGTCTCCGTTCCCGAACTCGACGTCCTGGTCGACAGCGCTGTCGCTACACCCGGCGTGCACGGAGCACGACTGACGGGGGCCGGATTCGGCGGGTGCGCCGTCGTCCTGCTCGAGCGGGGTGCCGAGGCCGATGTCGCGGCTCGCCTGATTCGCGAATTCGAAACTGCGTTCGGCCGCGCCCCAGTCGTCGAGTTCTTCGGCGGTGATCGCGGTCCACGCGAGGTCACCGCCGTGTGAGGTCGCGGTCCGTGCCGCGACCTCTTGCGAAGCCTATTTCGGCGCGATTCCGAGGGCCCGACGCGCGCGCTCGAGCACGATCCGCCCCGCCGGCGTCTCGGCGAGTCCTGCTCCGAACGCGCTCTCGAGTGCGTCCGACGCCGACGCGAAGCGCTTCGCGAACAGGTAGTTCGCCGCGAGGATCAGGCGCGCGTCCTCGTCGAGCACGTGATCGCGCAGGTAAGCCTCGGCCCAGGCGATGTGACGGTCGAACTCGGACGGGTTCGCGTACCAACCGTGCTTGTCCACGAGCATCTCGAGCAACGTCGCGTCCAGGTCGATCGAGCGTCGGAACGCGTACGCCGCGTAGTGGTAGTCACCCGTCGCGAACAACGCGTCGGAGAGGATCAGCCACAGGCTTCCGCGTTCGGGTGAGAACTCGACGGCGCGCGCATAGTGGCGCACGGCGTCACTGAATCGACCTTCGCGGAAGGCGGTGTCGCCGGCGGCGAGAGCTTCGTCGGCCGACTTCTCGAGGCCTTCCTTGATCTCGGGCGCTACTTTCGGAACCGCGCCTTGCACCGGGGCTCCCGCAGACGGATCGGCGACCGGAGCGTCGGCCGGACGTTCGACGTAGACGACCTCGGGGTCGCTGTCGACGTAGATCACCGAGGTGTAGGCGTAGGGCGACACGCACCAGCCCCACGAGGAGTAGCCGTATCCGTAGGGCCAGTAGGAGTTGCCGTAGGACGGGCCGTACCACCAGCACGAGCCGTACGGCCAACCAAAGCTCCACGACCACCACCAGCTTCCTCTCCAGCAGGTGTTCCAGTACCAGCCGTAACCGTTCCAGTGCGACGCGTCAGGATCCCAGCAGTTGCCGTTGTAGTCGCCGCTGCCGCCACCGACCACGATCCCGCCGCCGACCGTACCCGCTGCATGACCCACGCGAGTCGCCGTACGCGTGCGTCCGGCGTCCAGGGGGCTGATGGTCTCGAGATTGTCGACGCTGCGCGCCGCGTCCGCCACGCGACGGTTCGAGCCGGTACCGCGCGAACCGCGCTTCGCCTCGTCCTCGCCCTTCCGTTCACCGCGCGAATTCGTGCGCGTGGTCGCGCCGTCCTTCTTCGTCGGGGTCGCGGCGTCCGAGCGCGTCCGGCCCGTCGAGAGTCCACCGGGGCGCTTCATTTCGTCGCCAGCGCGAGCCCCGTCCTCTGCGGAACGCTTCGAGTCCGGCGTCGCCGCGCCGTAGCGCGCGCGCAGCGCGTCCGCGCTGACTTCCGGATGCGGAACCGCAGCTGCAGGACGGGCGGCGTCGAAGCCGGCGCGAGCGAGTCGCCCGCTCGCCAGGCCGCCTTCGGGGCCCGAGCGCGACCCCGAGATCGACGGCACGCCGATCCGCGGCGCACGCACAGCACCCGAGAGATCGACGACGGAGTCGGGTTGCCACACGCGCGGTTGGTAGGGCGTCGGCGAGTCGCGATCGATGCGCGCGGGTTCGATGCGCCCGCTCGGGCCCGTGGATCCGCGTCCGCCGTCGTAGATGCGTCCCGCGTCGTCGCGCGAGCCGCCGTAGGGAGTCGGTGCGGATCGGCCGCTGCCGGAGCGTGCACCACCCTGGTCGCGCGAGCTGGGTCCGGCACCGCCGTCGTAGGTCGTCGATCGCCCGGCGGGTGCGTCGTAGGGGGATCCCGTCGGAGCGTCGTAGCGCGGAGCGGCCGGAGCCTCGTACCGCGGCGTGGAGGGCTGCTCATAACGCGGTGCGCTCGGCGCTTCATAGCGCCGTGCGCTGGGAGCCTCATACCGCGGTGCCGACGGTTGCTCGTAGCGCGGCTGCGGCGTGGGAGCCGGGGTGCTCCCGCGTTGGTAGGTCGGGCTCGCCGGCCGGCTGGCGGACGGATAGGAGGTGCGCGTCACCGCCGCTGCGGAGGGGCGCGAGGCCGAGGGCGCCGAGGGGCGCGAGACGGAGGGCGCCGACGGTCGCGACATCGAAGGCGCGGACGGCCGCGAGACGGACGGCCGCGACACGGACGGCGCCGAAGGGCGCCCGCCGCCTCCGGAGGGGCGACCCGCACTCGGGCGTTGGGCCTCGGCCGTCGTGACGAGTGCGAACAGGCCGAGGAGGCCGAGTACAAAGCGCGACGTGTGGGTGTGAATCATGGCTCGACCTGTGGCCTCGTTCGGGGCGACCTGGCAAGGACCGCCAGCAACTGCGGTGCCGCGAACCTGAACGTACCTGGGACTGGAAGAATGCACCGATCTCGTCTCGGGCCGGTCCTCCGGAGAGGACAAGGAGAGCCGTTCGCGGCCTCGGCGAACGGCACCGCGCCTCGGCGAACGTCACTGCGCCTCGGCGAACGGCACCGCGCCTCGGCGAACGTCACTGCGCCGGCACGACGACCACGACGTCGCCCTCGGGCTTCTTGCCATCGAAGCGGACATACGCAGCTCCGGGCTTCGACCCGGCGGGCAAACGAAAGCTCACGCGCTCCAAAGCCTCGACCGTCACCCCCGCCAAACCACGGACCGACATCGCGGCCCCGAGGCGTTCGGGCAGGACTTGGAAGTTCTCCGGGACCTGGTCCGGGACTCGCGCTAGCCGCAGGAGGATCGCTCTCGGCGTACCGTCCAGAGAGACCTCGAACGTCAGGAAATTCTCGAGCGAAGGCGCGGAAGATCGCGCGTGAGCTTCGGCCAGACGACGTTGTTCGGCGCGCACCGCATCCCAGGTCGATCCCGTCGGCATCTCGACGCGACGGACGCACACAGGTGGAATGTCGAGGTCGCGAACGCCAACGACAGGTGTCCCGACGACGCCGCGTCGATCCGGTGGCATGAAAAAAGAGTCGAGGAAGCGGGTCTCGACGTCGATCGCATCCACCGTTTCGCGCCAGGCCAGCGTCTCGCCGCTCCAAACTTCAAAGGACTGCGGCCAAGCCCGAGTGCCCTCCGTGCGCCACGTGATCACGCGATAGGAGTCACGCAACTCTCCGCTCGCGGCGCGTAGGTCGAGGCGCACGGGTCGCGCGGGTTCACCGGCGAGGTGAGCGATGAGCACGTCGCTACTCGAGAGCGTTGCGCGGCGTTCCAGCGACACGCCCGTCCACGCGAAACCGTCGGGGTAGAGAAACAACGCGCGCCGCAGTTCGAACGCCGCGATCAGGGCCTCGCGATCTTCGGCCAAGTACTCCACGGATGCGGCTTGGCGCGGTTCGACGGCGAGCACGTGCCGACCACTGCGGTAGCGCAAGCGGCGCTCTTCGCCGGTGCCGTCGCGCGCGGAGATCCACCAGCGCACACGATCGGGAAAGACGTACACGGCGTGGAGTTCGTGGATGCGGCCGGGTTGCGCGACGTACTCGAGGCGCGAGCGTGATTCGAATCCGCGCAAGGCTGCGATGGGGGCTCGCGTCGGCGGCGGATCGAGGGGCGCAGGCTTCGTCGTCGCCGCCGGCGTCTTGACGGATTGTGCTGCGAGAGCCCGAGCCGTCGTTGGGTTCGGTTCGGGCACGCGCGCGGAAAGCGCTGCGATTCCAGCCCAGATCGCTAGGGCAGCCGCGTCGCCCACTTGGACCACTCTTCTTCGTCCGATCCGTAATTGATGCCCGAGAGTTCGATCATCGAGCGGTAGATCGAGCCCTTCCGCGGTTCCTCGGCGCGGATCCAAGCGGTGACCAAGGCTCGGGCCGCTTTGCCGCGCAGCTTGCCATCCTTCGTCGCGAGGAACGCCAGCGCCCGCGCCGACGACGCGACAACGAGTGTCGTCTCGTCCGTGAGCATGTCCGCGATCGCCTGGTACGAGTCCGAATCGCCGAGTTCGGCCAAACCAAGCGCGCACTGCGCGCGCACCGTAGCCGCGCGGTCGATGAGTCCGATGCGCAGCGCCGGGAGCGCCGAGTCCGACCGTGCGCCCTTCTTCACGAGCGTCGTCAGGCACAGCGCCGCGTTCGTACGGATGTCGTCCGTGTCGCCCGCGGTGAGGTGCGCCGCGATGCGGTCGAGCGGCGTGTCGTCGCGCTCGAGGAGCCACAGCCCGAGCAGGGCGGAGGAGACGACCTCGGGTTCCGTGTCGTCGAGTGCCGCGAGCAGCGGACTCTGCACCGCGGCGTCGCGCGTGAAGCCGAGCGCTGCGGCCGCCACGATGCGATTCGTGACCGGACCCGTTTCGAGCTGTTCGATGATCTCCTGACGACGATTGTGCGTCTTCGTCATGATCGACTTCTCGAGCGTGCGCGTCTTGGCGCGGTCGGTCTCCGTCACCGAGGCGAGGAACAAATTGTTCCAAGCCGTGATCTCGCGATCGATCGACGCGAGCAGACTGCCGATGCCCTCGGGTTTGCGCGTAGCCTCGACGATCTCCGCGATCGGGTGTTCCGGCGCCGTGGATTTCGTGGCGTCCGCTGCTTCCTCGGCAGGCGACTTCTCCGTCGACGCACAGGCGGCTGCGAGCAGGGCGAGGACGGGGAGGAGTGCGCTGTATCGGACCGGCATGGGGCGACTGACGACTGGGCCCTGGACATCTTCCTGTCCGGACTTCGAGTCCGTGCGTCGAGCCGTAGACTAGCCGGGTGCTGCGCGGCGCACCAAGCTGCCGCGCACGGCACGCTCGCGAAGGAACTTCCCATGGCGACCCACATCCTCGATGCGATGGCCCGTGAGGGCTTCGAAGAAGTGCTGGCCGTCCACGACCGGCCCTCGGGGCTGCGCGCGTTCCTCGCGATCCACGATTCGAGCGGGGGCCCGGCCTTCGGCGGGATCCGGCGTTGGGCCTACGAGGACGAGGACCAGGCCCTGCGCGACGCCTTGCGACTCGCGCGGGCCATGACGCACAAGTGCGCGCTGGCCGACCTCCCGGCCGGGGGCGCGAAGATGGTCATCCTCGACCGCTCGGGCCTCGACGCTTCGGCCGCGTACCGCGCGATCGGCGACCTCGCCGAACGGCTTCGCGGGCGCTGGTACACCGGGCCGGACGTGGGCACGGGCGAGGAGGAATTGCGCTCCGTCGCGGCGCGGACGCGGTACGCCACCGACCCCGGACCGGATGGACCGGGGATGCTGGTCGAGTCCACGGTGGAGGGCGTTTTTCGCGGGCTGGAGGCGGCGCTGGTGCACCTGGACGGCGAGGCTGATTTTCCGCGCCGTGCGATCGTCGTGCAGGGGTTGGGAGAAGTCGGCGCGGGCCTCGCGCGGCGCCTGGTCGAGCGCGGAGCGCGCGTGCGTGCCTCGGACCTCGACGCTGCTCGCGCGACATCGGTTTCGCGCGAGATCGGCATCGAGCTCGTGGACCCGGCGACCGAGTTCGATCAGCGCTGCGATGTGTTCGCGCCCTGTGCGATGGGCGGGATCCTGCACGACCTGTCCATCGCGCGTTTGCGTTGCCGCGTCGTGGCCGGCGGCGCGAACAACGTCCTGGCCCGGACGGCGCACGGCGAGCGTTTACACGAGCGCGGCATCCTGTTCGCCCCGGATTTCGTGCTGAACGCGGGAGCGCTCGTGCGCGGGGCGCTGTTCCACCTGGAAGGTCGGCGTGAACCGGTCGAGACGATCGGTTCGCGGATCGCTGCGACCACGGCACGGATCCTCGCTCGCGCCCGCGCGGAGGAACTAGCTCCTTCGCGTGTCGCGATCGACGAGGCCGAGGACGTTCTCGCCGACCGCCGCGCGCGGCGCGGTTGAACACGGTCGCTACGTGCTTCCTTCGTGGCCGTGCGTAAGCCACGATCGCCCCGTGATCGTCCTCCCGGTCCTCCTCGCGCTCGGCTCCCTGCAGGGATTCCGTCCGCCCAGCGTTCCGCGCGCTCCCGTCGAGCCAGGCGGCGCGCCGGCACGCATCGAGCGCGGCGAAGGTCACGTGTCCCTGCTCCTGCCGCGCGACGAGGAACTCAACTTCGACGTGATCATCGACCTCGGCATCTTGGGCGACGTCGACGTGGGCGACGTGACGCTCTCGTCAGGCGTCGAGCGCACACCGCGTGGTTTGCCCTCGGCGCGCGATGCCGAGCGCCGGGTCGAGCACTTCGATCGCGCTTGGGTGCGCGCGATCGCACGGGGCGGATACGCGGGATACCAGCTGACGCAGACCTTGACTGCGAGTCACTTGCCGCAGGAATGGCCGCGCATCCTCTACAAGGACATGCAGCGCGGATCGGAGAACCGTGAGCGCGAACTCCGCTTCGGTCAGTACGAGGGAGCGCTGACCGCTGAATTCCGCACGGATCGCCACTGCACGGGCTGCAAGGACCGCGCGCACTTCGTCGAATCGGTGTGGGCCTGGGGCGATGCCTCGCACTGCAAGAAGTGCAAGTTGGCGGAGCACCGCGTGTGGCGCGAAACCGTGCGACGGCCGGTGCCCGACGGCGCGCTCGACATGTTGAGCGCGGTCTACGTCGCGCGCGCGATGCTCGATCTCGGAGTGACGGAGACGACGTTCCCGATCGTCGACAAACAAAAAGTGTGGCGCGTGAAGGTCGTGCGCGGCGCGACGAAGTGGCAAGAGGTGAAGGCCGGCAAGTTCGAGTGCGCGCAGATGCTCTTGACCGCCGGACTCGAAGCCGGTGAACCCGATCCCGAGGGCGATCCGGGCAAGTTCCAAGGACTGTTCGGCATCCAAGGCACGATTCGCATCTGGTTCGAGGCGAAGACGGGTGTCCCGGTCCTCATCCAAGGCGAGTTGCCGATCCCGGTGCCGCTCGTGGGCGATCTCGACATCTCGGTCGAGCTCAAGAAGTTCAAGGGGACGCCGGCGGGGTTTGCGCCGAAGCGATAGGTCCGCGCGCATGGCGAGCCCGCTCTTCTCTGAGTCTTCCCTTGCTCCTGTCTCTCGCAACGCTGACGTCCTCGTCGCTGATGTCCTTTGCGAACCAAGAGCCGCGCGTTCCGATCTTCTTGCAGGGCGCAGACGCCGCGGTTCGCGCCGAGATTCGCGAGGCCGGTTCCGCGGCTGAGTTCCGCACGACGGGGCTCCACCTGAGCGCGACTCAGCCGCTGCCTTGGGTGTCGACCCCTGTCGGGTGTAACGAAACCCGCTCCCGTTGGACGAAGCCACTCAGGACCGCCGCCGCCGCCTCACGGTGCCTCGTTGAGGCTTGCGTAAATCGATGTCGAGTACAGAAAGGGAATCAGTCGCCGGGCGAGCGGAGCCCGGCTTGCCGGGCGGAGCGCGCACAGCGACTGCACGCTCGAGCAGCGCGCGGCGGTACGGTGTTGACGAGCTTCGAGCACTCCTCTCGGCGTACGCAGGGGTGGCCCGACGATCGATGCGTTCGGCGCACAGCCTGGAATCAGAACGGCCACGCTGTGCAAGTGGCGGGAAGCGGTCGCGCAACGCGGTGAAGCGGACCTGATTCCAGAAGTGCCGCGGCGCAATTGGCAGCGGCGTTCGGCTCCGCAGAGATCGCCCGAGGAGCGGTGCGCGCTTCTATCAGGGCTGGTATAGAAACGCGGCGAGCTTCTGCACTGCGTCCACGTTCAACCTGACGAACGGGGTGTCGGGTAGCTGGGTCCCGTAAGGATCCCAACTCGCCGCACAGCGCTCACTCGAAGTCGCCCGTCACGGGTACTGCATCGGTGCGCACCGGCGAGCTCACGATCGTCGCGGTCGCTGGGCCGTCTCCGAGACGGAACTCTGTCCCGACAGTTTGGTGACGGCGCTTCACGAAGCCCAGCACGAGCCCCGTGTCGAGTACGAACGAGTACGCCCAACTCGTCACGACGCCGAGGTCGCGCCATTCGCCCTCGTCGAGCCGATGCAGCCGCGTTCCACGCGCGACGGGATCGTCGTGGGACACGCGCAAGGCGACGAGTCGCTTGTTCAGCCCGCCGTACGTGTCGATCTTCGCGATGACTTCTTGGCCGGTGTAGCAGCCCTTCGTGAGGCTATACGCCGACTCGAGGCGAGCCTCCTGCGGGTACACCGCGTCGCTGATGTCGGCGCCCCACGCGGCGGAACAGGCCTCGACGCGCAGGATGTCGTGCACGACGACGCCCGCGGGTCGAGCCCCGGCGGCGACGAGCGCGCGCCACAATGCGGGAGCGTTCTCGGGGCCGGCGTCGAGTCGGAATCCGCTCGAGCCCGCCACCTCCACCGCGGCGATCTCGAGCGGTGCTCCAGAGAACTTCGACGTC
>JAYTBY010000715.1:0-6133 GCA_043736755.1 Planctomycetota bacterium
CGCTGCGGACGCCGAGTTTCAGCCGTCGGAACTTGATACGTCGCGATCGCCATCAGTGTCAGTACTGCGGCGCGAGACCGGGAATCCACGAGCTGTCCATCGATCACGTCATGCCGCGCTCGCGCGGAGGACGCAGCTCGTGGGAAAACTGCGTCTTGGCCTGTCGCCGGTGCAACCGGAAGAAGCGCAACCGGACGCCGGTCCAGGCCGGGATGCTGCTCCTCCATGAACCGCGCGCACCGCGTTGGTCGCCGTTCGTCGAGGTCCCGCGAACGCACTTGAAGGCGAGCTGGGAGCGGTTCGTCGACGTCAAGATCTGGCAGAGCGCGGTCGCGATCTGACGGCGTGAGCGCTCACGTCGAGCGGATTCAGCGTTCGCTGTCGCGGCATCCCGATCGGTGCATCCATGTCGGGCGGGTCGTCGCTACCCTCTCCCGCCGTGAAACTCGCACCCCCCATCGCTCACAAGTTCGGCGGCACGAGCGTCGCTGATGCCGGCCGCATCGCGCGAGTCGCGGACATCCTTCTCGCGCGTGACGAGAGACAAATCGTCGTCGTGTCCGCGATGTCGGGAGTCACGGATGCGCTCATCGCGCTCGTCCGGCGGGCAGCGTCGCGCGATGCAGGGTGGAGCGGTGCGTTCACGAAGCTGTGCGACCAGCACCGCGCGGCGGCCCGCGAGCTGTTGGCGCAGGATGCCGAGCGCGTCTTGGCCGTGCTCGAGGCGGAATTCGTGTCGTTGCACGACATTCTCCACGCGCAGGCGCTCGTCGGGCATGTCTCGGACGACTTGCTCGACATCGTCCAGGGTCTCGGCGAGGTCTGGTCGTCGCTGCTGCTCGACGCGGCGCTGCGCGCGCGCGGCGCGCCGAGCTTGCGCATCGACGCGCGCGAAGTCCTCGTCGTCGAGCCGGGCGAGCTGGGTGCCGTCGTCGATTGGGATGCGTCGCGCGCGCGACTCGCGGCGCTCGTGCCGAGTCCGCCCGAGCGCGTCGTGGTCACCGGATTCGTCGCGCGCACGACAGCGGGTCGCGTCACGACGCTCGGCCGCAACGGCAGCGATTTCTCGGGCGCGATCTTCGCGTCGCTGTTCGCTGCGTCCGAAGTTCACATCTGGACCGACGTCGACGGCGTCTTGTCGGCGGACCCGCGGCTCGTGCAAGAAGCTCTGCTCGTCCAGGAACTGTCGTACGCGGAAGCGTGCGAGCTCTCGTACTTCGGCGCGAAGGTCATCCATCCGCAGACGATGTCGCCGGCGATCGCGCGCGGCATTC
Source organism: Planctomycetota bacterium (assembly GCA_043736755.1). Lineage (GTDB taxonomy): Bacteria > Planctomycetota > UBA1135 > UBA1135 > JAEUHZ01. The sequence goes on from JAYTBY010000715.1 coordinate 1,275, forward strand.
CCATCGTCATCCGCAACACGTTTCGTCCCGAACATCCGGGCACGCGCATCACAGCGACGTCGTCGCCGCTGCCACCGGTCAAGGGCGTGACGACGTTCAGCGGGCTCGCGCTGCTCGACATCGAAGGCGCGGGCATGATCGGCGTGCCCGGCACGGCCGAGCGCGCGTTCGCGGCGCTGAAACTCGCGGGCGTGTCCGTCGTGATGATCTCGCAAGGCAGTTCCGAGCACTCGATCTGCTGCGTCATCAAGGAGAAGGACGGCGCGGCGGCGGAACGTGCCGTGCGCTACGCGTTCACGCGCGAGCTCGAAGTCGGCCAGCTCGAAGACGTCTCCGTGCGCGGCGGCATCGCTGCGCTCGCGGTCGTCGGCGACGGGATGGCCGGGACGCCCGGCACGGCTGCGCGGCTCTTCACGGCGCTCGGTCGCGCGCGCATCAACGTTCGCGCGATCGCTCAAGGTGCTTCGGAGCGCAACATCTCGGTCGCGATCGATTCCGCCGATGCCGTGCGCGCTTTGCGCGCGGTGCACGCCGGTTTCTATCTGTCGGCACAGACGATTTCGATCGGCCTCGTCGGCCCGGGCAATGTCGGCTCGGCGTTCGTACGACAGCTCGCCGCAGCGCGTGAGCGGCTGTTGCGCGACGCGAACGTCGACCTGCGTCTGCGCGCGATCGCTTCGAGTCGTTCGATGTGGCTCGGTGAGTCGGCGATCCAGCCGCTGGCCGCGCTGCAGGGTTTCACGAGTGCGCCGATGCCGCTCGACATGGCGCGCTTCGTCGATCACGTGCAAGCGGATCACGTGCCGCACGCTGTGATTCTCGACTGTTCCGCCAGCGGGGCGGTCGCGGATCAATACGCCGGTTGGCTCGCGCGCGGCATCCACGTCGCCATCGCGAACAAGCAAGCCGGCGCGGGTTCGTTCGAGCGTTACGACGCGATTCGAAGTGCTGCGACGCGCGGTCGTGTGCGTTGGCGCTACGAAGCCACGGTCGGAGCAGGCCTGCCGATCCTCGGGACGTTGCGCGACCTCGTCGACACCGGCGACGAGATCCACGCGGTCGAGGGGATTCTGTCGGGCACGTTGGCGTGGCTCTTCAACGAGTACGACGGGAAGCAGCCGTTCTCGGAGCTCGTACGCCGCGCGAAGGCCGAGGGCTACACGGAACCGGATCCGCGCGACGACCTCTCGGGGCTCGACGTCGCGCGCAAGCTCGTGATCCTCGCGCGCGAGATCGGCTGGAGCACGCGACTCGACGACGTGTCGGTCGAAGGGCTCGTGCCGACTTCGCTCGCGAAAGTGTCCGTGCCGGAGTTCCTCGACCGTCTCCCTGAACTCGACGGTCCGATCGGCGCACGCTTCGAGAGCGCGCGTGCGAAGGAGCACGTGTTGCGCTACGTCGCGCGCGTCGGCGCGGACGGATCAGCGCGCGTGGGACTGGCGGAATTGCCGCGGAATCACGCGTTCGCGAACGGGCGGCTCACCGACAACATCGTGCAGTTCACGACGGCGCGCTACCGCGCGAACCCGCTCGTCGTGCAAGGCCCGGGTGCCGGACCCGAGGTCACGGCCGCGGGGGTCTTCGCGGATCTCCTGCGCATCGCGTCGAGCGTGGGGAACGCACCGTGACCGACACCGTGGCGCCCAGATGGGCGCGTGCGTTCGCGCCGGCCTCGGTGGGCAACGTCGGCGTGGGCTTCGACGTGCTCGGCCACGCACTCGATGGCGCGGGCGATCGCGCGACCGTGCGACGCACCGAGAGCGGCGTCGTGCGCGTCGTCGCCGTGCGCGGTCTGGTGACGGACTTGCCTCTCGAATCGGCGAAGAACACTGCGGGGCGCGCGCTGATCTCTCTCCTGGACCACGCACCGCGGCGCACAGGCTTCGATCTCGAACTCGACAAGGGGATCGCTCTTGGATCCGGCATGGGCGGGTCCGCGTCGTCGGCCGTCGCCGCGCTCATCGCAGCGAACGCAACGCTCCCGAATCCCGTCACGAACGAAGTGCTCTACGAGTGCGCGCTCGACGGCGAGGCCGTCGCGTCGGGCAGTCGCCACGGTGACAACGTCGCACCGATCCTGCTCGGCGGACTCGTCATCGCGCCGGCACAAGGCGCGCCGGTTCGCGTCCCCGTCCCGAAGGATCTGGTGTGCGCGCTCGTGCACCCGCACTTCGTCCTCGAGACGCGGCGCGCGCGCGCAGCGCTCGCCGGCCACTACGAATTGCACGAGTTCGTCGTTCAAAGCGAGCACTTGGCGCTCGTCCTCGCGGGTTGCTTCAAGAACGACCTCGAGCTCGTGCGCCGCGGACTTTCCGACGTGCTCGTCGAGCCGCGCCGCGCGCCGCTCGTGCCCGGGTTCGCCGCAGTGAAGCGCGCCGCACTCGAAGTCGGAGCGCTCGGCGCCAGCATCTCCGGTGCCGGGCCGAGTGTCTTCGCCTGGTGCGCGGGACGCGCAACGGCCGAGCTCGCCGCGAACGCGATGCGCGCTGCATTCCGGTCCGTTGACCTCGACTCCGACGTTTTCGTGTCACCTGTCGACGCCCCCGGCGCGAGGATCGAATCATGCGAGTGAAGAGCACACGCGGTGGCGAAACCGCCACCCTCGTCGAGTCGATCACCGCCGGACTCGCTCACGACGGCGGGCTGTACTTGCCCGATCGACCGCTGCCAGAGGCGAAGGGTGAACCCGCGTCGCGTTCCGTGTCCGACGTCGCGCGCTGGCTGCTCGCTCCCTGGTTCGCAGGTGAAACCCTCGAGAACGAGCTCGACGCGATCTGTGCCGCCGCGTTCACGTTCGAAGCGCCGACGTATTGGACGAGCGATCGCAACGGCCAACTCGAACTCTTCCACGGCCCCACGGCCGCGTTCAAGGACTTCGGCGCGCGTTTCTTGGCCGAGTGTCTCGCGCGAATTCCGACGCGGCAGTCGGTGCGCACGATTCTCGTCGCCACGTCGGGCGACACGGGCGCGGCGGTCGCCGCCGCATTCCACGGACGAGCGGGATTCCGCGTCGTCGTGCTCTACCCCGATGGACTCGTTTCTCCGCGACAAGCACATCAACTCGGCGCGTTCGAGGGCAACGTCGCGACGTATCGCGTCGCGGGCACGTTCGACGATTGCCAGCGCATGGTGAAGGCCGCCTTCGCGGACTCATCCTTGCGCGAACGCGTCGGTCTTTCTTCTGCGAACAGCATCAGCCTCGGTCGCTTGTTGCCGCAGGCCGTGTACTGGGCCAAGGCCGCGCTCGAAGCGCGCGATGCTGGGCGGCAACCGGTCACGGTGATCATCCCGACGGGCAACCTTGGCAACGCGTTCGCCGCGATCATCGCGCGAGAGATGGGCTTGCCCATCGCGCGGATCGTGCTCGCGACGAATGCGAACCGCGTGCTGCCGGACTTCCTCGAGAGCGGTCACTACGAACCGCGCGCGAGCCGCGCCACGATCGCGAACGCGATGGACGTCGGCGCGCCGAGCAACGTCGAGCGGCTGCGCGCGTGGTGGCCGGACGTAGGCGACCTGCACGAGTTCCTCGCGGCCGATTCGGTCGACGACAAAGCGATCCGGGCGCGCATTCGCATGACGTTCAACGCGGCGGGAGTCGTCGTGTGCCCACACACCGCGTGCGGTCAAGAAGTCGCGGCACGTCTGCGTTCGCGCGGCGAAATCGGCCCGATCCTCGTCGCCGCGACCGCGCACCCGGCAAAGTTCGAGAGCGTCGTCGAACCGCTCGTCAAACACGTCGTGGAGCCGCCGCCGGCCCTCGCGGAGTTGCTCGCTCGTCCGTCGCGATCTACGCCGCTCGTGGCCGAGGATGCGGCGCTCCGAGACGTACTGCGGCGCGACGCGTGATGGGACGCGTGATGGGGCGCGTGTTGGGGCGCGTGATGGCACTCGCGCCGGGACTCGTGACCGCGCGCGAATCCGACACGATCACAGCCGCCAGACGATCTCCACGGCATTCGTGTAGTTGAAGGTCTCGGTGGTGCAGAACACCGCGGGGTTGCGATAGCGCACTTGGTAGTGCCGTGTTCCGGGCGCTGCGATCAGGCCCTTCACCGAGATCGACGGGTCGCCCGCCTCGGGAAGCGTCGATGCTCCGCCGACGTTGACCTTCGGGAGCAAGCGCACGTAGGGCCCGTTCACACACCGCAGTCCGTCCCCGAACAGAATGCCCGAGCCGCCGTTCGCAACGTTCGCGCCCTGGAAGTACAGCGCGGACGAGTTCGTCATCCCGCCGCCGTCGAGCGACAGCGTGTCGTTCGAGAGCGCGGGCTGGCCGCGCGCGCGGATCGTCCCGCCTGTGCCGAGCGAATTGAGGCAGCCGGCGCGGCTACCGATCGCGCTCGCGTTGCCGCAAGGACACGCCGTCGCGCTCCCGTCGCCGTAGCAGTACGTCGCGCCGGTCTCGTTGCACGCCGCGAAACGCGCGAGGTTCTGGGACGCGTTCGCGCCGGCGTCGTCGAACGTGCCGCCCGCGTACAGCACGCGTCCACCCGCCTCGGTGGCCGAGAACAGGTCGTGCACGGCGACGTTCGTGGTCGTGCCCTGGATGCCGCCGTCGACCGCACTCCACGCGCCGTCTTGCCAACGCGCGATGCGCGGCGCGCTCGCGCCGCCCGCGAGCGTGAACCGACCGCCGGTGTGCAACGACGGACCGTCGCCGGTGCCTTCGTCGAAGCTCGCGAGCGCAAGCACTTCGCCGTTCACGCCGTCGCCCAGAGCCGTCCACGCGCCGCTCGCCCAGCGCGCGACGTTGGACGCGGGTGCACCGCCCGCCATCGAAAACGCGCCGCCCGCGTAGAGCACGGCTCCGCTCCCATCATCGATGCTCGCCAGAGCGCGACACGTCGGCGTGTTCC
>JAYTBY010000716.1:0-2823 GCA_043736755.1 Planctomycetota bacterium
GTCTTGCGCAGCCGATCGTGGAACGAGATCGAGGCCTTCATCCACGTGTCGTGGAGGGGGCAAGCGTGCGCGTCGTCGCAGACCTTCTGCCCGAGCAGGCACGTATTCGCGGGCCCGAGCGTCTCCTGGGCCTCGACGATCTGCACCAGCGGGATCTGAGAGGCGGGGCGGTCCAGACGGAACCCACCGCTGCGACCTCGACGGCTGTGCAGGAGCCCGCGTGTGACGAGCGGTTGCAGAACCTTCCCCAGGAACGGGGCAGGGATCTGCAGCTCCTCCGCCATGTCGCGCGCGAGGTAGTGCTGACCGTCTCGTTGATGCTGTGCCAGGAACGTCAGGGCTCGGATCGCGTACTCGCTGGATCGGGACAACAAAGGGCACCTCGCGTGGCCTGCGTCTCGCGCAGGAAAAGGGTTAGGAACTCGCCGGTGAGTACGAGCATCGGCCCAGGTGGGACCTCGAACTCGCCCGGCCGGACTTCGAAGTCCGCCGTGAAGGGCTTCGCTGGTGCGTGGCTTTCGGATGCATGCGTGCGCTGAGGTCTCAGTCGTCCGCGGTACGAATCCGGTGGCTCATCGGATCGCGCCGTCGCGCGGCTTCTGCCGCCTCGGCTCGCCGTGCTCAGCGGCCCGTTGGCCGCCCCCGGCGTCGTGCCGTCGGTCCGTCGGTCTTCCCGCGTCGAATCAGTCCGATTCGTGGAGCGACCGGACCGCTCCCAGCCACCGCCAGGTCGGCGAGAGCCGTGAAGATCCCATCACGGCCGGGCGCCGAGGGACGCTGGCGATCCCGGTCGAGACGGACCCGGTCGGCCCGGTTAGCCTCGTCCCCCTGATGTACGGCAGTTGGTCCATTCTGGCCGCGGCCCTGGGAACCGCGATCCACGGCGATCCCACGAGTCCCCCGGGCCCGCCACGCCTCTTGGTCCTGACGCGCTCGTACGGATTCGAGCACGAGGTCGTCCGCCGACCCACGCCCGAGGTTCGAAGCCTTGTCGAAGACGTGCTCCTCGATTGGGGAACGCAAGCCGGCTTCGAGGCGGTCCTCACCCGCGACACGTCCGAGTTCGAGGGCGAGTCCCTTGCGCGCTACGCCGGCGTGCTCTTCTTCACGACGGGGGACATCCCGTTGACGCCACCGCAGCGTGCCACGTTCTTGGCCGCGATCGAGGCCGGCATGGGCTTCGTCGGCGTGCACTCCGCGACGGACACCTTCTATTCGTGGCCCGAATACGGCGCGCTGGTCGGCGGGTACTTCGACGGCCACCCGTGGCACGAGAAGGTGCGCGTGCGCGTCGAAGGGGGCGCTCATCCCGCGACGCGGTATCTCGATACGACCTTCGACATCGTCGACGAGATCTACCAGTTCCGCGCGCCCTACGATCGAGCGCGAGTCTCCGTGCTGCTCTCGCTCGACGCGGACTCCATCGACGTCACGCGTCCCGACGTGCGACGCACCGATCGCGACTTCGCGTTGGCCTGGACGCGCGAACAGGGGCGCGGCCGCGTCTTCTACACGGCGCTCGGTCACCGGCCCGAGGTGTGGTCCGATCCGCGATTCAGCGCGCATCTTGGCGGTGGAATCGCGTGGGCGCTGCGGATGGATCGACCCGCGCCCACACTCTCGGCCGAGGACGAACGGTTGCGCACGTACGCGCGCGAGCACCGCGGCGACCCGGCTCTCGGCCACGCGATCTTCCGACGCGAGAGCGGGCCGATGTGCCTGCGCTGCCACGTCGTGCACGGCGAGGGCGCCCCGGTCGGGCCCGATCTCTCGCGTCTCGCGCGCACGGCGACGCGCGAACAAATTTTGGAGCACGTCCTCGCTCCCTCGGCCAGCATCACGCGCGGATATGCCGCGACGATCCTCGAACTCACGGACGGCACCTTGCTCACCGGTCGCGTGCTCGAGGAGAACGCAGAACGATTGCGCGTCGCCGACACGAACGGTGTCGTGCGCGAAGTCGCGCTCGATCTCGTTTCGACGCGTCGCGAGAGCCCGGTCTCGCTGATGCCCGAAGGCCTCGCGCGCACGTTGACGACGACGGAATTCGCGGACCTACTGGCCTGGCTCGAAACGTTGCGTGGACCATGACGATGGCACGCGCCGGTGACGTGGCGGAACTCAGCGCACGTGCACGCCTGGGCGAGAGCGCGGCGGCGGAACGACTCTTCCCGCTCCTGTACGAGGAGCTACGTGCTCTCGCGAGTTCGTTCTTCCAGGGGCGCCGCGGCGGAACGCTGCAGCCCACCGCGCTCGTCCACGAGGCGTAGATTCGCCTCGCGGGACCTGACGGTCCGCCCGTGCGCGACCGCGAACACCTCATGGCGCTCGCAGCTCGCTCGATGCGGCGAGTCCTCGTCGATCACGCGCGCGCGCCATCGCCAGAAGTGCGACGGGGCTTTGGAGCGCATCACGATCGCGGGTCCTATCGGCGGTGACGGACTCGATGCGATCGATCTCCTCGCGCTCGACGAAGCGTTGAAGCGCTTCGCCGAGTTCGATCCCGACAAGGCGAAGCTCGTCGAATCGCGCTTTTTCGCCGGGCTTTCCGGCGAGGAAGCCGCCGCCCTCCTCGACGTCTCGCCGAGCACGGTCGACCGCGAGTCGCGCTTCGCGCGCGCGTGGCTCGCACACGAGCTGCGCGGTCGGGAACCCACATGAGCGACTCCAGGCTCGCGCGGGCTGAGGTGCTTTTTCACGCGGCCCGCGATCTCGAGCCGAAGCAACGCGACGGTTGCTTGTCCAAGAACGCCGAGGGAGAGCCCGAACTCCAGGCACTCGTCCGCGGACTGCTCGCGGCGGATGCGAACGCGCATCGTCTCG
>JAYTBY010000717.1:0-6125 GCA_043736755.1 Planctomycetota bacterium
ACGGGCGTGCCCGCGATCGTCGTCGAGACAGGTGTCGCGACGTTGGGCGACACGAGCGTCGGCGGGTTCGCGTTGATCCCTGCGAGGAGCGGTAGACAAGCCGCGGCGGCCGCGGTCATGTCCGCCGCGGACGTCGGATGGAAGAACGTCGTGATGTTCGCCGTCCCGCCCGCGCACAGGTGGCAGTAGCTCATGATCGAGCCCTGGTTCGAACACACCTGTTGCGTCTGACACGCGCCGAAGTACTGCGTGGGCGGACACTCGTCGAGCGGCGGGCAGTAGTCGTGGCTGTGCAGCGCGTCGAAGTTGTGTCCGATTTCGTGGGCGACGACGATGAAGTCCCAGTTGTTCGGTTGCTGCACGATCGGGAACGCGATCGTCGCGTTCAAGTTGCCCGACACCGAGAAGTTGTAGGTCGGATCGCACAGCGCATCGAGCCACGCGACGCCGCAACCGAGGTTCGCTCCCGACAGGAGGTGGCCGAGGTCCGCGTTCGCCGGCAGGTTCCCGACCCACGCGGCCTGCAGTTCGAACAGGACGTCCTGACAGTTGTTACCGGCCACGTCTTGCGCTGCCCACGGATCCGCGGCGGTCGTGTAGAACGCGACGGACGGGAAGGTGAGCAACGTGCTGGCTTGCGCCTCGTAGCGATCGCTCACGAAACCGAGCAGCGTGGCCGTGTAGGCCGTCTGTGCCGCGAGATCGTTGAACTTCTCGTACCACTGGAAGTCGCTCGTGATCGCGATGCGGCACTCGCGCAGGTTGCAACCCGGGCCCGTGAGGCCAATCGATCCACCAACGGGTGCCGTGGGGCGCGGGATGCGCGTCAAGGGCGCGTTGCGTTCGGTCGACTGACCCGGAATCTCCGCGGCGGCGCAGGAGCCGTCGAAGTGGAGTCCGACTCCGTTCAGCACGCTTTCGTCGACGAGCAACGAATCACCGCGCGTCCAGTCGCCGCGCGCGTCGCGTCGGGGGAGGACGTGCACGAGCGCGCCTTCACGACGGATCCAACCCGATGCGCCCGTGCGCGCGAACGACAATTGGACTTCCGTGTCGAGTGCGCCGCGCACCACGCCCTTCCAGAGAGAAAGCTCCAGCTCGCGCAAGAGTTCCGGCCGGGGCGCGTCGTTCACCGTGAACGCGAACTTCATGCGCTCGTGGCGGATTCGAACGAGGTCGAGATCGACGACCGTTCCGTCGGGCATCGGGACGCCGACGAGCGTCAGCATGTCGAGCTGCGCCAGGCGTGCGAGACGCGTTCGATCGAGTTCGACGCGCAACGCGTCGAGTCCTGGCTCGCCGCCGATCGGCGCGAGCACACTCGGCTCGAGGGAACTCGGAAGGAAGGGGACCTGTGCCGACGCGGTCGCGGCACACAGGCAGCCCGCCAAGGAGAGGAAGACACGCTTCATCAGGGAAAATCCGTTCTCGAGATCGGAGTCGCGAGCGGGTGAGGCGCTGGGGACGCCGACTTTCGGACTCTAGCACCGAGTCGGGATTCGGTGAGCGTTGCCCCGATCTGAACTCGGGGCTTGCCTCGCCCCCCAACGCGACGAGCCTGTTTCGGCGGCGAACCCGGAGACCTTAGGCTCTATCCTCGCTGCCCCGAATCGGGACGACCCATGCCGCACGCCACCGACCGACCTCAGAGTCTCGCGAATCATCGCTCTTACCCGCACCTGGCTTACCTCGTGGCCGGAGTCGTGCTCCTCGTCGAGGCTGGGCGCTCCGCGTGGATCGCGGGCACGCAGTTCTCGCTCCAGAGCACCTGGTCTCTGGCCGTGGCCAGCGCGCTCCTCGTCGCGTGGTTCTACGCGCGGCGTTCTGCGCAGGTCGTGCAGGACCGCGTGATCCGCCTCGAGATGCAGCTGCGCTTGGAGCGGCTGCTCGGGGCCGAGCGACGCCTCGAGATCGAGTCACTGCTCCTCTCGGACGTCATCGCCCTGCGCTTCGCGAGCGACGCCGAGCTGCCCGCACTCGTCGAGCGTGTTCGGCGCGGTGAGTTTGCGGGGGCCGCCCAAATCAAGGACTCCGTGAAGTCCTGGCGAGCGGATTGGTTGCGCACCTGATGGCTTCACCGAGCCAAGGCGGCGCGACGCCGGCGCCCAAGAAGAAGGTGAGCTGGTCGCAGAGTTGGGTCGAGATGCGGGCGCTCCTCGCGGCTCACAAGGGCCGACTCACACTGGGATTCGGGCTCATGATCGTGAGCCGCCTGGCAGGCCTCGTCTTGCCGCTCACACCCAAGTTCCTGATCGACGAAGTGATCGGGAAACAGCGCGTCGATCTCCTCTGGCCACTCGCACTTGCCGGCGGCGCTGCGACGCTCGTGCAGGCCGGAACCGGCTATGCCTTGTCACAGATCCTCGGCGTCGCGGCACAACGCGCGATCAACGACATGCGGCAAGTCGTGCAAGCCCACGTCGCGCGACTCCCGGTGCGCTACTTCGATTCGACGCAGACGGGCGTCTTGATCTCGCGGATCATGAACGATGCCGAGGGCATCCGGAACCTCGTCGGCACGGGCATCGTGCAGCTCGTCGGCGGTGTGGTGACCGCGGTCCTCGCACTCGTCGTGCTGTTCTGGTTCCACTGGCAGCTCACGCTCGTCATCCTCGTGGTCCTGGCGCTGTTCGGCGGGGGAATGGCTTGGGCCTTCAAGGCCTTGCGACCACTCTTCCGCGAACGCGGCAAGATCACGGCCGAACTCACCGGTCGACTCGCTCAGACGCTCGGCGGCATCCGGGTCGTGAAGGCCTACACGGCCGAGCCCGCGGAAGAAGCGGTCTTCCGTCGGAATGCGGGACGACTGTTCGACAACGTGCGCAAGTCCATGACCGGTGTCTCGGCCACGACGTCCATCGCCGCGGCTCTAGTGGGAGTGATCGGCGTCGTCGTGGCGATCGTCGGCGGCAACTCGATCCTGGCCGGTCAGATGACGCTCGGAGAGTTCGTGACCTACCTCGTCTTCATCGGCCTCGTCGTGGCGCCGGTCGTCTCGATCGCGTCGGTCGGCACGCAGATCACCGATGCTTTCGCCGGGCTCGACCGCATCCGGGAAGTTCTCGAGGTTACCCCTGAGGACGCCCTCGACGGGACGCGCGAGGGAATCGACGACGTGCGCGGCGAAGTCGAATTCCAGGGCGTCGCGTTCGCTTACGACGCGGGCAAACCCGTGCTGCAGGACATCACGTTTCGGGCGGCCGCCGGCTCGACGACGGCGCTCGTCGGATCGAGCGGCTCGGGGAAGAGCACGCTCGTGAGCCTCGTCATGGCCTTCAATCGGCCCGAGAGCGGCCGGATCCTGGTCGATGGTCGCGACCTCGAGAAGATCCGACTGCGCGACTGGCGCCTTCACCTGGGCATCGTCCTGCAGGACAACTTCCTCTTCGATGGAACGATCGCGGAGAACGTCGCGTTCGCGCGACCGGATTCGACACGCGCCGAGATCGAGGAGGCTTGTCGGTTCGCGCACTGCACGGAGTTCGTCGCGAGCTTCGAGAAGGGCCTCGACACGATCGTCGGTGAGCGCGGTGTGAAGCTCTCGGGCGGTCAGCGTCAACGCGTCGCGATCGCCCGAGCGCTGCTCGCGAAGCCGCGCATCCTCATCCTGGACGAGGCGACGTCGTCGCTCGACAGCGAGAGCGAGGCCCTGATCCAAGACGGTCTGCAGACGCTGCGTCGGAGCCGCACGACGTTCGTGATCGCGCACCGCCTCTCGACGATCCGCACGGCGGACCAGATCCTCGTGCTCGAGAAGGGACGCATCGTCGAACGCGGCACGCACCCGGAACTGTTGAAGCTCGGCGGCCGCTACAAGGAGCTGCACGATCGGCAGCACGGTCTCGAATCCGAACGCTTCGTGAATCCGGGCGAGACGTTTGGCGTGGGACCCGATCGACCGTCGCGAGCGGAGGCCGCGACGTGAGCGGCGTCCTCCGACTCGGCACGTCGAGTTGGTCGGAGAAGGGTTGGATCGGTCCGTTCTATCCTCCAGGCACGAAGCCCGCGGACATGCTCGGTTACTACTCGACGCAGTTCGCGACCGTCGAAGCCGACACGACGTACTACCGAGTTCCGAGCACCGCGCTCGTCCGCGGTTGGCGCGCGAAGACGCCGGAGGGGTTCACGCTGTCGGCCAAGTTCCCGCGCGGCATCGTGCATGCCGGTGAGGGCCAGCACCCCGACGGCGCCAAGGTTCTCGTGCCCGAGCACGTCGATGCCGAGCTCGAGGGGTTCTTCTCGGCCATGCGCGAACTTGGCGATCGAGCCGGACCGCTCGTGCTCCAGTTTCCGTACTTCAACAAGACGGCATTCGCCGGGCTGGCCCCGTTCCTCGCGCGACTCGAGCCCTTTCTGAGTCGCCTTCCGCGCGATTTTCGCTACGCGGTCGAAGTACGCAACAAGGCCTGGATCGGCACGGAGTTGCTCGACCTCCTGCGTGCCCACGGCGCGGCCCTCGTGCTCGTGGACCTCGTTTACATGCCGCATCCCGCGGATCTCGCCGCCGAACTCGATCTCGTGACAGCGGAGTTCAGCTACGCGCGGCTCATCGGCGACCGACAGGCTGTCGAGGAACGAACGACGACCTTCTCCGAAGTCGTGCTCGACCAGGGCCCGCGGCTGGATCGCTGGGCGGAACTCCTCGCTTCGATCGTCCCGCGGACGCGCGAGACGTTCGCCTATGCGAACAACCACTTCGCCGGCCACGGCCCCGCGACGGTGCGCGACCTCGCGCGCCGCGTCGCGGGCTTGGTCGAGGGTGGGTGACGCGCGGGACCGCGAGTCGCTAGGATCGGTGCCATGGGACTGTTCGACCTCTTCAAGAAGAAGCCCGCCGAGTCAGCGCCGAGTGGCGAGATCGGCGCATTGATCGCCGAACTCGGCTCCGGGGACGTCCGCCGGATGACCACGGCGTGTCGCGCGCTGGCGAAGCTCGGGCCGAGCGCGCAGGGGGCCGTGCCGGCCCTCATGGAGCTCCTCCACCACGACGACGGTGATCTGTGCAATGCGGCTGCGGCAGCACTCTCCTCGATCGAGCGTTGAAACGGGCACGATCCGCTCACGATCCGCTCACAGTGCCCCTTGATCGGATTCGACTCCGGGCGCAACCTGTCCGTGCCGCGGCGCGAAGCCGTGCGCAATCCGGTTTCGACTGTCTCCGCGAGGACTGTGCTCCATGGCCACACTGAAGGGCTCGAAGACCCACCAGAATCTCAAAGCCGCTTTCGCTGGTGAGAGCCAAGCGAATCGCCGTTACCTCTACTTCGCGAAGGTCGCGGACGTCGAGGGCTACCCCGAGATCGCCGGGAACTTCCGCGACACGGCCGAGGGCGAAACGGGCCATGCTCACGGGCACCTCGACTACTTGAAGAAGGCCGGTGACCCCGCGACCGATCTGCCCATCGGCTCGACGGAAGAGAACCTCGCCGCCGCTGTCGCCGGTGAGACGCACGAGTACACGGACATGTATCCCGGGATGGCCAAGACGGCGCGCGCCGAAGGCTTCACCGAGATCGCCGACTGGTTCGAGACGCTGGCGAAGGCCGAGAAGTCGCACGCGGGCAAGTTCGCGACGCTTCTCAAGTCGATCTCCTGATCCGTGAGCGGACACGACTCCGCGGTTTCGTACGCGCCGACCGAGGGACTTTCGTACGACCCTTCCGAGGCGCGCTACTGGGATGAGAACGCATTGCGCGGCGAGGTCGTGCGCACGTTCGAGATCTGCCACGGCTGTCGCATGTGCTTCAAGTACTGCGACAGCTTCCCGATCCTCTTTCGCGCGATCGACGCCCAGGCGGAGCCGGACGTGCGCCGACTGGAGCCGCGGGTGACGGAGGCCGTCGCCGACGCGTGTTTTCAGTGCAAGTTGTGCGAGGTGCAGTGCCCGTACACGCAGCGCGAGGGCCATGCGTTCCAGCTCGATTTCCCCAAGCTCGTCCACCGCATCAAGGCCCAGCGCGCCCAGCGTTCCGGGTTCTCGCTGCGCGAGCGCGTGCTCGGCAATCCCGATCTGGCCGGACGCGCGGCGCGCGCCAGTTTCGGCCTCGCGAATGCGCTGAATCGGGTCGGAGCGCACCGCTGGTTCCTCGAAAAGGTCCTGGGCGTCCACCGCGAGAAGCTGCTGC
>JAYTBY010000718.1:0-6100 GCA_043736755.1 Planctomycetota bacterium
GGCAGGCCGACCAGCGACATCCATTCGGCCGCGCTGGGCAAAGGACGGTCGAGTCCGAGTTCCGCGAACGCCCGGCGTGCTCCGACGCGTGCCGCGTCGATCCAGAATCGGTCCGTGGCGACGAGCGTGCCGTCGAGATCGAAGACCACGGCGTCGAAGAGGAAAGGTGTCACGGACATCGTCGTCGGAGCGGATTGCCTCGCAAGCCACGCGTCGAGCACTACTCTAGGGGTTCGTGTTCCTCCGCGCCGCATCGACGACTGTCTTCCTCGTACTCCCCGTTCTCGCCCAGGGAGGCGAGGATCCGCCCTCGCGCGCGATCCTGCGCGAGCTGTGCGAGACCACGCGCCTGGCCGGCACGCGCGCGTCGCTCGTCGGAGCCGAGCAGGTCGCACGACGCCTCGCAGCGGCGGGTTTCGAGGTCGAGATCGAGCCGCGCGTCGTGATGCTCACCTATCCGCGGCGCACCGAGATCGCCGTGTTCGAGCGCGGGTCCGCGCAGCCTCTCCATGAGCGCCTCGAGACCTTCGATCCCGACCGCGTCCCGGCCGGCGACGTGCCCATGTACAACGCGTGGTCGGCGAGTGGTCGCGTGCGCGGCCCTGTCGTCGATGCGGGCCGCGGACTACGCGCCGATTTCGAGCGCTTGCGTGCCGCGGGCGTCGACTTGCGCGGCGCGGTCGCGCTGTGTCGTTACGGCGGCTGCTACCGCGGCATCAAGGTCGATCTCGCCGAGCAATACGGTTGCGCGGCGGTGCTCCTGTGGAGTGATCCGAAGTCCGACGGTGCCGACAAGGGCGCGACGTGGCCGGCCGGTCCGTGGAAGCACGAGCACGAAGCGCAACGCGGATCGATCTCGCCCATGGGTCGCACGCCGGGCGATCCGTCGACGCCGGGTTGGGCGTCGCCGAAACCAGGCGAGGTCGAGCGTCGGCTGTCGCCGAGCGAGCTCGCGAACGCGCTGCCCAAGATCCCGTGCGCACCGATCGGCGTCGCGGAAGCGCGCTTGCTCCTCGAAGGTCTCGAACGCCGTCCATTCACGAATGCGGAAGGCCAGCCCATCGAACAGGCTGTCGGCCCCGGGCCGCGAGAAGTCCTCGTCGCGATCGACGCCCCGCGCGAACTGCGCACGATTCGGAACGTGATCGGCACGCTGCGCGGTGAGAGCGACGAGTTCGTCCTCGCCGGCGGTCATCGCGACGCATGGGTGCGCGGCGCGAACGACAATGGATCGGGGTGCGTGGTGCTGATACGTGTCGCGCAGGAACTCGGGGCTCGCGCTGCAGAGGGTTGGATCCCGCCGCGCACCGTGAAGCTCGCGTTCTGGGACGCGGAGGAATTTGGCTTGATCGGCAGCACGGAATGGGCCGAAGCACACGCCGATTTCGTGCGCTCGAAGTGCGTCGCGTACGTGAACTTGGACGCGTCCGTATCGGGCCCGAACTTCGGCGGCGCAAGCGGAACCCCGGGCATGCTCGGAGCACTCGAGCCGGTTCTACGGCGCGTCACGGGCGTCGATGCGAAGCCGTTGTGGGACGCGTGGCTCGCGCAGAAGTCGGACCCGAGTCTGTCCTTGCCCGGCTCGGGCTCGGACTTCGCGGTGTTCGTTCACCACTTGGGCGTGCCGTACGTCGAGCTCGGCTTCGGCGGGAGCAGCAGCGGTCAGTACCACACCGACTTCGACGACATCGGTATCGTCGAGCGCTTCATCGACCCGGGATTCGTGGGTCACGAACTCTCGGCGCGCACGCACGTCGAGTTGCTCCTCGAGCTCGCCGCGCGCGGACACGGTGCCTTCGATGGCGTGGAGGCCGCTCGGCGGATGCAGCGCGAAGCCGCGGATCTGGCGTCGAAAGCTGGCGCCGACGTCGCGCTCGCGAACATCGCGAACGAACTCGCCAGTGCGTTCGGCGCAACGGCCGACGTTCTCGCGGCGAAGCCCGACGCAGGTCGCACTTGGTTGCGCGACATGGAGTCCACCGCCGGCGTGCCCGGCCGCGAGTGGCACAGATGCGTGATGTGGACCTCGGGCCTCGAAGATGGTTACGGCGCGGAGACGTTCCCCGCTCTGCGCGCGGCGCGCGGCGGCGGCGAAGATCGCCTGCGCGCGGCCGCAGCGCCCCTCTTCGAAGGGCTCGCGCGCATTCGTGCAGCGGCCGCACTTTGAGCATGCCGTGAAGCGTCTGTGGGCCCATTTCCAGCGCTTTCTGCGCCACCGACGGCAACTCGTCGCGGGGTTCTTGTGCATCCCCGCTGCGCAACTGCTCGACGTCCTGATCACCGTCGTGATCGGCAAGACGCTCGATCGACTGACCACGGCGAGCGACACCGAGTTCCTCTATGGAATCGTCGCGATCATCATGAGCCTGTCGCTCGTGCGCGGCGTGTTCCGCTACCTACAGCGTTGGTGGCTCGTCGTCGTCTCGCGTTGGGTCGAGAACGGACTCAAGCAGGAGCTGTTCGAGAAGCTGGTGTCGCTGCCTCTCGCCTATCACTCGTCGAGTCGTTCGGGCGACACCGTGAGCCGCGTCACGAGCGACGTCGAGAACGTGCGCATGTTCCTCGGCCCGGGGATGATGTACACGCTCGGCGCGATCGTGATGGTCCCTGTCAGCTTGGGGCTGCTTTTCTCGATCGATGCGACGCTCGCGGCCACGATGATCGTGCCGCTCGTCCTGATGGGCCTCGGCATGAAGGCCTTCACGCCGCGCATCCACAAGTGGAGCCAAGCGGTCCAGGAATCGCTGGCCGAGATCGGCCACCGCGCGCAGGAGAACTTCGGCGGCATTCGCGTCGTGAAGGGCTACGGCCGCGAGGAATCGCAGGTCACGCGCTTCGAGAAGGCGTCGGCGGTGAATCGCGACAACCAGATCCTGCTCGGGCGATCGCGCGGCATCACGCACGCTCTGACTCACGGGGCCAACGACTTCACGTTCGTCGTGATCCTCGTCGTCGGCGGGATGGCGATGATCGACCGGCGCCTGGCAGCGGGCGACCTGTTCCAGTTCATCGACCTCACCTTCAAGGTGTTCTGGCCCATCATCGCGGTCGGTTGGATCGCGGGGATGTACCCGCGCGCGCTGGCGAGCGCGGTGCGCATCGACGAACTGCTCGAACGGAAGTCGGACCTGCTCGAGCCGGTTTCGCCGAAGTCGATCGAGCCGGTGCATGGCGCACTCAGCTTGCGCGACGTCGCTTACGCGTACCCCCTGGCCACAAAGCCCTCGATTTCCGGGCTCTCCGTCGAGGTCGCTCCTGGAAGCGTGCTGGGCATCGTCGGGCCGACGGGCAGCGGCAAGACGACGGCGCTGCTCCTCCTCGCGCGCATGATGGACCCGACGCAGGGGGCCGTGCACATCGATGGCGTGGACTTGCGCGAGACCTCCATCGCGAACGTCCGTGCCGCGATCGGCTACGTGCCGCAGGACAGTTTCCTTTTCTCGGACACGTGGCGCGACAACGTGTCGTTCGGTCTCGATGCGCCGCTCGACGATGCCCGCTTGCGAGAGCTCGCCGAATTGGTGTGTATGACCGAAGAGGTCGGGCGCTTCCCGAGCGGCCTCGATCAACGCATCGGCGAGCGTGGCGTGACGCTTTCCGGTGGTCAACGCCAGCGCACGTGCATCGCGCGGGCACTCGCTCGTGATCCGCGCATCCTCGTCCTGGACGATGCGCTGAGCGCCGTGGACACGGAGACGGAAGCACGCTTGATCGGGAACCTGCGCGCCGCGGGTCGAGGGCGCACGGTCGTGATCGCGGCGCACCGCTTGAGCTCCGTCGTCGCAGCCGACCTCGTCGTCGTGCTCGGTCGCGACGGGCGCGTGGAAACGGTCGGGCGGCACCAGACCCTCGTGAATCGAGAGGGTTGGTACCGCGAGACGTGGCAACGACAACAGGCGCGCGACGAGCTCTCGGTCCTGTGAAGAAAATCACCAAGAAGAAGGCCGACGACTTGGATCCCCACGACGAGCTCGTGACGGCCAAGTCGTGGGACAACCGCTTGATGATGCGGCTCGTGCGTTACGCGCGGCCGCACGCACGGCTCTTCGCGTGGAGCTTCGTCGTGCTCGCGGGGGTGTTCGCGCTCGACGTCTTGGGCCCCTGGATGTGGCGGCACGTATTGGACGGTCCGGTGCAAGCCGCGATGGACGCGCGCGCGCTGGATCCGAACGCCGACACGTCGATCTACATGCGGTCCTTCTGGCTGTGGATCGGCGGCTACCTCGCGCTGGTCCTCGGCTCGATCGTGCTGCGCTACTTCGAGATTTCGCAGCTGAACCACACGGGGCAGGTCGTGATCGCCGACCTGCGCACGAAGCTCTTCAGGCACATCCAGTCGCTCGACTTGACGTTCTTCGACGGACGCCCGACAGGCTCGCTCGTGACGCGTGTCACGAGCGACGTCGAGAACCTGAGCGAAATGTTCACGTCGGGCATCGTCGTCCTGCTCTTCGACCTCGTGAAGGTCGTGCTGCTACTGGGACTGCTCTTCTGGCTCGACTGGCAATTGGCCGTCGTGGTGCTCGCCGGCACGCCCGTCCTGATCGGGATCAGCCTCTATTTCCGCGGTGGGGCGCGAGACGCCCACCGCGCCGTTCGCGCACGTCTCGCTCGATTGAACGGCTACTTGCAAGAGGTGCTGCAGGGCGTACGCGTCGTGCAGGTCTTCCGCCGCGAGAAGCGCGTGTCGGAGCGTTTCGCCGACCACCTCGCTCACTACCTCACCGCGAATCTGCGCACGATCTTCCTTTTCGCACTGTTCTTCCCGGCGATCGACTTCGCCGTGACCGGCATCCAAGCAGCGACCTTGTGGGTCGGCGGCGTCGCGATCGTCGGTCAGGAACTCTCTTACGGCGAGTTCGTCCAGTTCTGGTTCTACGTCGCGATGCTCGTCGCGCCGATCCGCGAACTCGGCGAGCGCTACAACGTGCTGCAAAGCGCCTTCGCCTCGGCCGAGCGCATTTTCCAAGTGCTCGACACCACCCCGAAGGTCGTCGGTGGCCCGCGCGTGATCGAGCCCAACGCCGTGAAGGGGCACGTCCGTTTCGAGGACGTCTCGTTCGCCTACGACGGCACGACCGAGGTCTTGGCGCACGTCTCGTTCGAGATCAAACCCGGCGAAACGGTCGCGGTCGTCGGTGCGACGGGCGCGGGCAAGTCGACGATCGTGAACCTCCTCTTGCGCTTCTACGAGCCGACGTCGGGACGCATCATGCTCGACGGCATCGATCTCCGCGAGCTCGACCTGGAACGACTGCGGTCCGTCTTCGGCCTCGTGCTGCAGGAGGACTTCTTGTTCGCCGGCACGGTGCGCGAGAACCTCGTCATGGATCGTCTCGACGTCGACGAGGACGCACTGGAGACCGCTCTCGATGCGAGCCGCGCGAGCGAACTCGTCGACCGACTGCCCGGAGGTCTCTCCGCACCCGTCGCCGAACGCGGCTCGACGTTCTCGACCGGCGAGCGTCAACTGCTCGCGATGGCGCGCGCGCTGGCCGGCAAGCCGCGCATCGTGATCCTCGACGAGGCGACGGCCAGTGTCGACTCGAACACCGAGTCACGCATCGAGGACGCAACCGATCAACTGCTCGAGGGGCGCAGCGCGCTCGTCGTCGCGCACCGCCTGTCGACCGTGCGCCGGGCCGACCGCATCCTCGTCATGCACC
The DNA here is from genome assembly GCA_043736755.1 of Planctomycetota bacterium. Taxonomy (GTDB): domain Bacteria; phylum Planctomycetota; class UBA1135; order UBA1135; genus JAEUHZ01. The sequence continues at coordinate 5,667 of JAYTBY010000718.1, forward strand.
GCGGACAACTGCGCGAGTCGGGCACGCACGACGAACTGCTCGCGCACGACGGCATCTATGCGCGCCTGCACCGCTTGCAGTTCGCCGAGGCCGGGACGGTCTGAGCTGCTCCACAGCGGTGAACCGTGAGGCGTTAGCCGCGGCGCAGGTGCCTCCGGGGCTCTGTACCCCCGCTCTCGGCCCCGAGGGACAGCATTTGGTTGAAAATCAACCGCTAACCGGTTGATTTTCAACCAGCTAGCGGTCGATCCTAGTGGCGTGATCACGCGCTTCATCCTACCGGAGTTGATCCAGGCCCTCGCGGACAGGCCCGTCGTCTTCCTGGCCGGGCCACGCCAATGTGGAAAGTCCACCCTGGTTCGCCACGTGTCGATCCAAGTGCTCGGCGCCGACTATCTGACGTTCGACGATCTCGGAACGCTGACGTCCGCCCG
>JAYTBY010000719.1:0-6088 GCA_043736755.1 Planctomycetota bacterium
ACGTTGACTCCGAGCGCCTCGGCGTCCTCGAGCCCGCCCTGCACGAGGTCGAGTTCCCACGCGACGAGCGGCCACGCGCTGAGGGCGATCGCCGCCCCGCCCCAGGCGACCGCGGCCTGCCACGCGGCGCGATCGTCGAGCGTGCCGAACGTCCAGGCGAGGATCGCGCGCGAGGCTTCGAGGTCGTCGAGGACCAGGCTCTGCGCGAACTGCTGCAAGCCGCCGAGCAGTGTGTTCACCGCGATGCCGATCAAGAGCAACGCCGGGATCGACACGCGTCCGTGCGAACTGGCCAGTCGGTACACGACGAAGGCCGTCGTCACAGCACCTGCGAATGCCGCGATCGGCACGAGCCACGGACCCGCGCCGTGTGCGTCGCCCACGAGTTCGATGCCGTAGCCGCCGACGGCGAGCACTGCGATCACGGCACCTAGGCTCGCCCCGCCGCCGATGCCGATCACGCCGGGAGATGCGAGCGGATTGCGGAAGATGCCTTGGACGAGCGCGCCCGAGAGCCCGAGTGCGGCTCCGACGCCCGCGGCGGTGAGCGCACGCCACAAGCGGAGTTCGACGACGGCTTGTGCGGGGCCGGTGAGCGGATCTGCCCACCCGAGGAGCGCCGCGATTCCGCGCAGCGCGTCGACCGTGCTGTCGACGGCGCGCGTGGAACCGAAGCGCAGCCCCCCGACGACGAGCGCCGCGAGCAGGAGTCCGAGGACGAGGGCGAACACTCCCGGTCGTCGGCGCAGCATGGGCGGAAAGACTCCCATTTTGGCCGCGCGAAGGCCAAGCTCCGAGGGCCCTTGACGCACTCCGATTCACGCTTCGACCGATTCACCAGCGCCGAGATGCGCGCGTACGACCGCCTCGCGATCGAGGAACTCGGGCTACCCGGCGTCGTTCTCATGGAAAACGCCGGCGCGGGCGCAACGTCGATCGCGCTCACACTTCTCGATTCACCCGCCGGAGCGCGCGTTCTCGTCGCTTGCGGTCCGGGTCAGAACGGCGGTGACGGTTGGGTCGTCGCGCGCCGGCTGGCGAACGCGGGTTGCGACGTGCACGTCGCATCGACGGTCGCCATCGACGCACTGCGCGGTGATTCCGCCATTCACGCGCGCGTGGCCGTCCTGATGGGGGTCGCGCATGAGGTCGTCGACGAGCCAGAGGACCCGCGCTGGCGTCTCCAGTTGGAGCGCGCGGACCTCGTCGTCGACGCGTTGCTCGGCACCGGCGCGCAGGGCCTTCCGCGCGGCGCAGTACGGTTCGCGATCGAAGCGATCGTCGCGCGCGCGGGCGAGCCCGGGGCACCGCGCATCCTGGCGCTGGATCTGCCCTCGGGGCTGGACGCGGATACGGGCGCTCGCCCAGGTCTCTGCATTCGCGCCCATGCCACGGCCACGTTCGCCGCGCAGAAGACCGGGTTCGATGGCCCCGGAGCCATCGATTTCCTAGGCGCTGTGCACGTCGTGGATCTCGGCCTTCCGCGCACGCTCCTCGACCGAATTCGCCGTCGGGAGACCTGACGACCTGACGTCGCGATCCCGCTTCTAGCAAGGGTCCTTACTCGGGGTTCACTTGCGGAAGTGGGGGATGCGCGCCTACGGTTCTAGCCAAGACTCGCGTCCTGCCGACGGAGTACTCGAGAGATGCACCCCGGATGATCGCTCCCTTCGTCGCCGCCTTCGTGACCCTCGTCTTGCCTTCGGGCGAGCGCAACGTCGACGTCGGTGACGTTCCGACGTTCACGTTCGAGCGTCCGCTGGTGAACGGCGTGCTCGTGCGTTCGCTGACCGACCTGCGCGGCGCACCGGCGCTCTTCGAATTCTGGGGACCGCGCTGCCCGGGATGCGTGCACAACGGAGTGCCGCTCGCGCTCGAACTCCAAGAGACTTGGGGTGAGGACCTGCAAGTCGTGCTCGTCGAAGTGCAGGGCGCGGGCCACGACGAAGCGGCGCGCTTCGCGCTGAAGCAACGCTGGTTCGGTGGCCGCAGCCTGTGGACGAGCGAGGTTCCGTTCTGGCCCGGCGGCAACGGTTTGCCGACGTGCGTGTTGCTCGGGAACGAAGGCCAAGTCCTGCTCGAAGGCAATCCGCTGACGCAAGCGCGCGAGATCGGACGCTTGGTGGCCGCCGAGGTTCGCGCGCGACGCACGGCACCGACCTCCGTCCCCGAGGCTCTGCGTCCCGCGTGGACGGAGGAGCGTCGCGGCAATTTCGGGCGCGCGTCGCAGCTGCTGGATGAAATCGAGGCGCGCGCGACGAGTGATCCGCTCGCGGTGGCGCGTCACGGCGACGGGATCGCCACCTTGCGCCGAGCGATCGAAGCACGCTTTGCGGAAGCTCGCGCCCTCGCCGAAGCCGGGTACTTGGACGAATTCGACGTGCGGCTCGACGCGTTGCGCGTGGGCGCGAAGGCCGACGCAGCGGCAAGCCGGCGCGTGACGGAGCTAGCGGCAGCTTGGAGCGACGCGGGCGCGCGGACCGAGCGCGAAGCGGGTCGTCAGTTGAGTCGCCTCCTCTCGCGCTACTTCGAATCCGGCGGCGCCACGGAAACCGCACGCGAGTTGGAGAGTTTCGCCGTGTCGAAGGCGGGCACGAAAGCCGCCGGGCGCGCGACGGAGTGGGTGCGTCTGTCTGCGCCGCCCGCTGCAGGATCCGCGCGACGCTGATCGAGGGAACCGGGGGAGGGCGGGCGACAGGACTCCAGGACCTCGGGTCGGGCGGACCACGGGCACCCGGATCGCCCCGACTGCCGGTCTGCGCGTCCCCGCCCCGCTCTCGGAAAAGCTTTCGAGCCGGACACGAACCGTCGGGAGGCTTGGGCGAAGTGCACGTCGGCACCCCGGCCCAAAAAAGCAACTCCCAGGCCCAACGAGGCTGATTGCGATCGGAAAGGCCTGAGCGCGGAATCGGCCCCCTCCCGCCCCGTGAACTCCGTGATAGACTCCGACAAGCCCGGGGACGGAACCTCCCTCACAGGAACTCCGTCTTAGTTTCCGGGTACCGTCACTCCCGACTTCGAATCCGACCGTCCTTTGCGACGGGCATGGGCCAGAAGGCGTGGCGAAGCAGGACGGTGCGTTCCAAGTACTTGGCTCTCTCCATTCGATTTCGACAACCCTCATCAGGAGTTCGTGATGCTTCGTTCTACGCTCACGCTCGCTGGCCTCGTCGCATTCGGCGCGACCGCTCAGGCCCAGCAAGCACCCTCGCTCAACACGTCCAAGAAGATCGCCATCACGGGGCCCATCCGTGACGGTGGCATCTACCACCAGGCGACGAACACCTGGACCCGCAAGTCCGCGCAGGCCGACATCGGTCTCGACATCGTCTACAGCAACACGCTGCCGACCGGCTACTTCTACGGGTTGACCGGCGACACGTTCATCGACGAAGGTCGCATCCCGAGCCCGACGAGCCCGACTCAGTCGGCCGGCCTCCAGTTGTCGCGCCCCGGTTGTGCCACGTCGTACGGCATCGACGGCGTCCGCTTCACGTACTGCACCCAGGCCGTCGCGGGCGGCAACTTCACCCTGAACTTCTACGAGACGTACGTTCCGTGCACGACGGTCATCGCCGTCACGCCGACGGGTACGGCCGCGATCGTCGGTGGTCCTACGACCGTCGCGGACGGCACGACGGGCTGCTGGGAAGTCACGATCGACCTCGACCCCGCGAACGATTTCGTGATGCTTGCGGACGGCGACGGCGCGTTCAACGGCAACATCACTCCGGGCCCGGCCGCCGGTACGCCGGGTGCGGGTGACCGCTTCGGCTGGTCGATGTTCTCGTCGCTCGTCTCGACCTTCCCGGAAGGCCCCGTGGGCGCCGGCTTCTTGGGCTTCAACGTCCCGGACAGCACGGTCTGGGATAGCCCGGTCAACTACCTCGAAGAAGGTACGGGCATGAGCACGGCCGACCAGTTCCGCATCGAGGGTGGCCCGTTCACCCCGGGCTGCTACTTCTTCGGCGGCGGTGCGGAACTCGCCTCCTTCGGACTCGAGCTCTTCGCCGACGCTTGCGCCGTGCCCCCGCCGGGCGTCGGCTTCTGCTTCGGTGACGGCACGGGCCTCCTCTGCCCCTGCCCGGCTACCCCCGGCATCGCCGGCAACGGTTGCGGCAACTCGCTCTTCCCGCTCGTCGGGACGAACTTGGCCGGTACGGGCTCGGCCAGCATCTCGGCCGACACGGTCTCCCTGGTCGCGACGAACACGCCCAACTCGAGCGTGCTCTTCTTCCAAGGCACGCTGCAAGCGGGAACCCCGGCCGGCAACGGCACGGCGTTCGGCGACGGCAAGCGTTGCGCGGGCGGTACGGTCATCCGCCTCGGCACGAAGACGGCGGCGCTGAACACGACGTCGTACCCGCAAGGTCTCGACCTGAGCGTTTCGGTCCGCGGCGCGGTCGTCGCACCCGGCATCCGCACGTACCAGTCTTGGTACCGCAACGCGGCCGCGTTCTGCACGGCCTCGACCTTCAACCTGTCGAACGGCTACCAGATCACCTGGGGCGCGTGATCGACGTTGCGCTCGATTCGACCGCGGCGCGTCCGCGGTCGGCTTGAGCGATGCATCTCGAGCGGGTCGTGTCGCGCGTCGACACGGCCCGCTTTTTCGTATCCGCACCGGCTGCTCAGTCCGGGGGGAGCTGAGCCCGTCGAATGACCGTCGCCTCTCTAACCGCATGCCTCTCTAACCGCATGCCTCTGCGCCCGCACGCCGCCGCGCCCGCACGCCGCCGCGCCCGCGCGCCGCTGCGCCTGCCCCACGGTACGCCGGCCCAGCGCTCCGACACGCGGTGGAACCACAAGCCCCGCAAGTGGCTTGGACCCGCCCCTTCGAGAGCCGGCTCGCACTCGTGTCTAGCTGAGCGGACTCGATTCTCGGATTGTCGTGATCCGGCGCCGCCTCTCGCGGCGGATACGCGTTCCGACATCACGCCACTGGGCCAGGAAAGCACACGAAACCAGCCGTCGAACGGCCTGGTCTAGGGCCTCGGGGACCAAGCCAGTCCACGCCACTCCGTCAGTTGCGCCAGGGGGCGAGCTGAGTCCTCGCGCGCGGGTCGGCCTTCCAGCGGTCGGACAGCGTGCTGGCTTCGGCGCGCGCGCGTTCGACTTCACCGAGCTCGGTGAGTGTTCGAAGTCGGCCGACCTGGCAGGCCCAAAACCAACCTTCCGGATCGGGCGCGAGCCGGTGCGCGAGCGCGCGCTCGTACGCTGCGAGAGCGTCGCGCCATCGCCCGCGCGCACGCTCGAGCTCACCGGTCAAGAAGTTCGCATCGAACGACTCACGCGCGTCGACCGCCCGTGCTTCTGCGGAACGCAGGGCTGCGTGCGCGGCCTCGTGCACAGCTGCACCGCCGAAGGCGAGGAGCATGCGTCCAAGCGTGTACTGCGCGGCGAAGTGGAAGGGTGCCCGGCGCGCATAGTCCTCTGCCGCTGCGATCGCCGCCTCGCCGTCTCCCCGTGCGGCGTGCGCCTCGACGCGGCCGTGGAGTGCTCCGAAGGTGTTCGGTGCGAGTCGCAGTGCGGCGTCAAAACTCGCCAACGCTTCACTCGGTCGTTGTTGTCGCAGGAGTGCCCACCCGAGAGCGTCCCGCGCGAGAGCGAACCGCGGATTGGCCTCGATCGAGCGCTCGAAAAGCGCCTCGGCCTCGATGTCGAGGCCTGCGCGCGCACGAAAGAGTCCCAACTGCCACAAGCCCTTCGCGGGCGTGCGATCGACACGCAGAGGCACAGCCTGGACCAGCAGTGCGAGGCCGACGAACGCCACTCCGCCGAGCGCCAGATTTCGCCATCGTCGCGTGCGGAATGCATCGACCGCGGCGATCGTGGCGTGTGCGGCGAAGACGCCGAGTACCGGGATCATCGGGATGCGGAAGCGCGCGCAGACGAAGAATGCGACGACGCTCGCGCACCACATCGGCACGAAGAGCCAGGCCGGACCGATGCGACGGAAGCGGCGTACGCTGAGCGCCAGACCGAGCAATCCGAGCGGCGCCACCAACCCGAAGCCGAAGGGCGCCAGCGACAACACCGGACCGAACTCGCGTGCGAAGAACACCTCGTCCTGGTTGTTCCCGAGCTC
>JAYTBY010000720.1:0-13853 GCA_043736755.1 Planctomycetota bacterium
CTTTCGCGCGACCGCGGATCCGGGACCTCAGCTCCGTCGAGCGCGCGGCCTCGAGCGCGGAGATGCGCCGATCGGTCGCGAACTTCAGCAGTTCATCCAACGACTTGTCGCCGATCCCGCGCGCCGGCGTGTTCACCGAGCGGCGAAACGCGACGTCGTCGCGCGGGTTCACGGCGAGTTTGGCGTAGGCGACAAGGTCTTTGATCTCGCGCCGTTCGTAGAACTCCGTGCCGGCGACGATCTGGTACGGGATCCGACCCAGACGCAGTGCCGTCTCGAGCGCGCGCTGGAGGAAGTTCACGCGGTAGAAGATCGCGACGTCTTTCGCGCGGATGCCTTCGCGACGCAGCGCAACGATGCGCTCCGCGATCATCGCGGCTTCGTCGTCCTCGTTCTCGCATTCGACGACGTGGATGGGCTCACCCGCGCCGCGATCGCTCCACAAATCCTTCCGTTTGCGCTGTGAATTGCGCTCGATGACGGCCTGGGCGGCCTTCAACACGTTGTTCACGGAGCGGTAGTTCTGCTCGAGCAGTACGACCCGCGCGCCGCCGAAATCGTGCTCGAAATCGAGGATGTTGCGGATGTCTGCGCCGCGCCAACCGTAGATCGATTGGTCCGGATCCCCACACACCGCGATGTTCCCGTGCCGCGATGCGAGGTGCCGCACGATGCGGTACTGGACGCGGTTCGTGTCCTGGTATTCGTCGACCAGCAAGTGCTCGAATCGCTCGGCGTAAGCGTCGCGCACGCCGGGGTGACGCTCGAACAGCTCCAGGACCTTCACGAGCAGGTCGTCGAAGTCGAGCGCGTTCGAACTCTTCAGCGCGGCCTCGTAGCGCTTCCTCACCGCGTCGAAGACCTCGGTCTCGAGCGCCCCGCCGTCCTCGTCGCTGCCCAGCTCGACGACGCGCGTCGCCTCCTCCTCGTAGCCCTGGTTCTTCCACTCGCTGATCCATCCGCCGACGACGGCCGGCCGGAAGCGCACGATGTCGAAGCCAGCGTCTTGGATCGCGCGCTTGATCACGCCTTGGCGATCCGCCGTGTCGTAGATCGTGAAGTCGCGCGTGTAGCCGCCCAGTGTCTCGATGTCGCGCCGCAGAATCCGCGCACCCATCGAGTGAAACGTGCTGATCCAGGCACGGCCCGCATCGGGGAGGATCGCCGCGACACGCTCGCGCATCTCGCGCGCCGCCTTGTTCGTGAACGTGATCGCCAGGATTCGCCGCGGATCGACGCGCCGCTCCAGCGCGAGCCACGCGATTCGTCGGGTGATGACGCGCGTCTTGCCCGAACCCGGACCGGCCACGATCAGCATGGGTCCGGCGCCGTGGGTCACGGCCTCGCGCTGCGGCGGATTGAGCCCCGCCAGCAAGTCCTCGCGTGGAGCCGGATCCGCCGCACGCATCGAGAAGAGGTCGCCGGTCGAGCTCATCGGGGCGGAGATCCTAACTGGAATCACCGGACGACGCGGCGTGGATCCGCGTGCTTCGATGCCGCAGCATGGCTCTCGCGATGCTGTGCCCGCCGACGCGACAGAACTCTCGACGCGCGTGGATCGGCATCGCGGCGATCGTCCTCGTGGCACTCGGCCTGCGCTGGTTCCCTTCGACGCGGCTCCTGCCGCACAACGTCGAACCCGATGCGTACGTCGTGCAGTTGGCGCAGGATTTCCGTGGTGATCCGGCGCTCGTTCAGCACACGGACTATGCCGAGCGCTACCCCGTGCTGCTCGCGCGAGTCCTCGCGTGCTTGCCCTGGCCATCACCGGACGTCGATCCTTCGCGCCCGGGAGCAACCGATCGGATGCTCTGTGCGGGAGCCGGCCCCTACCAGGCCGGGCGTTGGCTCGTCCTGGCGATTTCCTTGGCTCTGATCCCGGGAACGTGGCTCGCCGCGCGGCGCATCTCGGGCGAGCGCGTGGCGTGGATCGCTAGCGCGCTCGTCGCGACGTCGATGGTGCACGCGTTGTTCTCGACGCAAGCACGGCCACACGCACCGCAAGCCGCGATCGCGATCTTCGCCGTGTGGTCAGCGATGCGCGTCGCGGAGCGTCCATCGATGGCGCGCTGCGCGCTCGCCGTGATCCTCGCGAGCCTGTCCCTGTCGACGTTGCAAATCGGAGCAGCAACGTTGCCGCCCTTGGCGCTCGCGGCCTGGCTCGCGGGAGGGACGATCGTGCGACGGGTCGGGCGGGTCATCCTGTTGCCCGTGCTGGCCGCGATCACGGCGGCGTGGGCCTACCCGTTCGCACTCAACGTGCGCGAGAACGGCTTGCGATTGGGCGGTAAGGGCGCGCACGAAGTCGACTTCTCGGCAGCGGACCTCACCGGTTTCGGCGAGCTCGTGCGACGCCTCGCGGAGCATGACCCCGTGCTCCTCGTGCTGCTCGCTGGCGGTGTCGCGAGCCTCGTCCTGCGCTGGCGCGCGAGCGGACGCGCCCTCGCGACGAGCCGCGACATCGCTGTCGCGTGCGGCTACGTCCTGCCGTACCTGTGCGTCGTCGGGCCGTTGAACGAGGTCTTCGAGCGTTTCCTTCTGCCGCTCCTGCCCTGGATCACGATCCTCTCGGCCGCTTTGATCGTCCGCCTCGCGGGTGACAGCCTGCGGCGCGCGACCGTGTTCGGCGCGATCGCCGTCGCGATCCCCTTCCTGCTCGTGCTCGATTTCGCGGTCATTTCAGCGCGACCCGACTCGAGTACCGTCGTCGCGCGCTGGATCGAGTCGCACCCCGAAGCTCGCGAGGCGCGCATCGCCCTCAGCCCCGGGCTCGTGCTCCCCGCCGCATTCGACGCCGAGTCGCTGGTCACGGCCCTCGAAGACCGCGCGGCTCGGTCGACGCCGTGGCCCAAGTACCAGAGTACGCGGTCGAACGCGGAATTCCCGACCCTCCGGTTGAAGCAGTACTTGGTGCCCGGGCGGTTGGCACAGAAGCCCGAAGAGGGACTCGCGGCTTGGTTCGACGGCGTGAATCCGCGCTTCGTCGTGCTGGAACGATCGAAGAAGAACCTGTTTCTGGCCGGCGGTCGCGAGTTGTCGGAGATCGTGCGCGCGCGCGGAACCCTGCTCCTCCGCACGGAAGGTGAAGCGCCGGGGATCTTGGATGCGGGCCTTCTCCACTACCAGACGATGGACCGCTTCGTGCCGCGCTTGCTCCGCACGCATCGTTTCGGGGCGGCCCTCGAGGTCTGGCGCATCGATCGCTGACTTGAAGCGGACCTCGGGGAAGGCGATCGTCCCGCGGATGCAGAACACCATCGGCCGCGACGTGGCCCGGCCCGATGGCCCGGCAAAGGTCGAAGGACGGGCGGTCTACGTGGCCGATCTCCGCGTGCCCGGCGCGTGGTTCGGAGGCACTGTGCGCTCGAGCGTCGCGCGCGGTGTCTTGCTGGGTTTCGACCGAGATCCGGCCTTCGATTGGAGTCGCGTCGCGTTCGTGACGGCGGCGGACGTTCCGGGCGAGAACGTCCAGGCGCTCCTCGTGGACGACCAGCCGGTGCTCGCCGCGCGCACCATCGAGCACTTCGGCGAGCCGCTCGCGTTGATCGCTGCACCCGATGAGGCGACGCTCGAGCGTGCACTCGCTGCAGTTCAGCCGCGCATCGAAGCGCGCACGCCGAACTTCGATCCGGACTCGTCGTCGGTGGTCTTCAAGTCGATCCGCATCGAGAAGGGCGACATCGACGCGGTGTTCGACGCGCCGCCTGTCGGCACGCGCATCGTCGAGGGCGTCTACCGCACCGACAGTCAGGAGCAGCTCTACGTCGAGACGCAGGGCTTCGTGGCGTTCCCGCCGGACGAGAGCGGCACGATCAAGGTCATGGGTTCGCTGCAGTGCCCGCACTACGTTCGCAAAGCGCTGGCGCGCTGCTTCGGCATAACGCTCGAGAAAGCGCGTGTCGTGCAGATGGAAACGGGCGGCGGGTTCGGCGGCAAGGAGGAGTACCCATCCGTGCTCGCCTGTCACGCGGCGCTGCTCGCGCGAGCGGCACATCGGCCCGTGCGGATGATCTACGACCGGCACGAAGACCTCGCGTGCACGCCGAAGCGACATCCCGGCCGCGTCAAGATCCGTGCGGCGTTCGCGGCCGACGGCACGTGCCTCGCGCTCGACGCGGACGTCCTGTTCGACGGTGGCGCGTACACGACGCTGTCGCCAGTCGTGCTGTCGCGCGGCACGTTGCACGCATCGGGTCCGTACCGCTGGCCGAACGCGCGCATCACCGGTCGCGTCGTCGCGACGAACCACGTGCCGTACGGCGCGTTTCGCGGTTTTGGTGCGCCGCAAACGTGCTTCGCGGTCGAGCGCGTGATGGATCGCGCGGCGCGGGAACTCGGGATCCATCCCTACGCGTTGCGCCGCAGGAACGCGCTCGTCGTTGGCGACACGACGGCAACCGGTCAACGGCTCGAGTACAGCGTTGGGTCGATGGAGGTCCTGGACGCCATCGCGCGCTCGAGCGCTTTCGATCATTACCCATGGGGAGTGGAACGGCATGAAACGGGCGCGCAAAGGCGCGGTTTCGGGTTGTCGTTCTTCTTTCACGGCGCCGGATTCACCGGCTCGGGCGAAGCGCTGCTGAAGGGTCGAGTGCGCGTCGACCTCCTCCCGGATGGCCGCGTCGAGGTCCTCGCCGGATCGACCGAAATTGGTCAGGGAACGAACGCGCTGTTCACCGCGATCGCGTCCGAAGCTCTCGACGCCCCGGTCGAGGACATCGTGCTCGCGACACCCGACACGGCGCGCGTGCCCGATTCGGGCCCGACCGTGGCGTCGCGCACGTGCATGGTCGTCGGCGGAGTGCTCGCGAGCGCGTGTCGCACCCTGCGCGAGCGCGTGGCGGCCTCGCCCGGAAAGACGTGGCGCGAACGCGCTCGACACTTCGCGCTCGCGGGCGGTGACGGCAGCGTCACGGTGACTTACACCTCGCCACCCGGCGTGCACTGGGACGACGCAACCTACACGGGCGATGCGTATCCGGTCTTCGGTTGGGCCGCGGACGTCGCCGAGGTCGTGGTCGACGTCGACACGTGCGAAGTAGACGTCGTGCGTTTCTTCACGGCCGTGGACGTCGGTCGCGCGCTCCAACCACGCCTCGTCGAGGGCCAGATCGCCGGCGGAACGCTGCAAGCGACCGGTTGGGCGCACCGCGAAGTCGTCACGACGCGCGACGGCCGTTTCGAGCAGGATCGCCTCGCGACGTGCATCGTGCCCACGACGCTCGACGCACCGCGCTTCGACATCACGCTCGTCGAGGTCCCCTATCCACACGGCCCCTTCGGCGCGAAGGGCGTGGGCGAGATGCCGATGGATGGTGGCGCGCCGGCCGTGCTGTCGGCGATCGAGGACGCGCTCGGCATCCACGCAACGCACGTACCAGCGACGCCGGAGCGCATCCTCGCGCTGCTCGATGAACGCAATGGGGCCCCCGCGCGATGAAACCCATCTTCGACGACGCCGACAGAATCGATTTGGTTCTCCGCGTGAACGGCGTATCGCGAACGCTCCGTGTGCCGCCCTTGCGGCGCCTCCTCGACGTGCTGCGCGACGATCTCGGCCTCAAGGGATCGAAAGAAGGTTGCGGCGAAGGCGAGTGCGGCGCGTGCACGGTGCTCGTCGACGGCGACGCAGTCCTGTCCTGCCTCACGCCTGTGTGCCAAGCCGATGACGCCGCGATCACGACGATCGAAGGGCCCGGTTTCGAGACCGTTCGCCGCGAGTTCTTGGAGCACGGAGGCGCACAGTGCGGCATCTGCACGCCCGGCATGATCGTCATGACGCGTGCTTGGATCGAGTCGTGCCGACGCGACGCCGTCGAACCGACGGAGGATGGAGCACGCACGGCGCTCGCCGGCAATCTGTGCCGGTGCACGGGCTACGGCGCGATCGTCGCCGCGGCGCTCGCTGCGGCGCGTGAAGGCACGACGTGAAGGTCGTCGTCGCGCGCGATCTCCCCACAGCGCTAGCAGCGCTCGCTTCTTCGGGGCCGAACGCGCGCATCCTCGCTGGCGGCACGGACCTCGTCGTCGAGATGGAAGGCGGTCGCACGCGGCCCGACCTCGTCGTCGACGTCGGTCGCGTCGCGGCGCTGCGCTTCGTGCGCGAAACGGATTCCCTGCTGGAGCTCGGAGCGGGAACGACGTGCACGGACCTCCTGCGATCGGCCGTCGCGCATCGTCACGCGGATGTGCTGATCGAGGCCGCGCGCGAAGTCGGAGCGGTGCAGATCCAGAACCGCGCGACGATCGGTGGCAACTTGGCCACGGCGTCGCCGGCAGCGGACCTCGTGCCGGTGCTGTTCGCTTTGGGAGCACGCGTCCGACTCACATCACGCCACGGCACGCGCGAGATCGCCGTCGAGCACTTCGTGACGGGCTATCGCACGACCGTACGAGCGCACGACGAACTGGTCGAATCCGTGGCGATTCCGCACCGATCACTCACGGAACGTCGCGCTTTCCGGAAAGTCGGCACACGCCGCGCCCAGTCGATCAGCAAGCTCGTCGTCGCGCTCGCCATCGGCCCGCGCGGCGAGAACGCGCGCATCGCGGTCGGATCCGTCGCGGAACGCACGCTGCGACTGCCCCTCCTCGAGGCGGCTCTCGCGCACGACCCAAGTCGATCCGGCATCGAAGCCGCCGTCGCGCGCTCGATCCAGGACGAGATCCGTCCGCGCGAAGACGTGCGCTCGACGGCCGAGTACCGACGGACGGTGCTCGGCCGGATCCTCGTACGCATACTCCACGAAGCCCTGGTCCGAGGAGACCGCACGCCATGATTTGGTTGCTCGTACTTCTGGCTCTCGCGATGGGGATCGCATCCGCCGTGCAGGGTGCCTCGAACGGCACGTTGGCCGGTCGAGTCGGACTGCCGAGCGCGCTGCTCGTCAATGCGACCATCGTCTTCGCCGGCGCACTCGCCGCTTGGCTCTTCACGCGCCGCGGTTTCGAGACGGAGCCCGCATCGCCGTGGTGGCTCTACATCGGCGGCGCGTACGGGCTGTTCATCATCGCGGGCGCGGCGTTCGCGTTCCCGCGCCTCGGCGCCGGACCGACGACGGCGCTGATGGTCGCGGCCCAGCTCGGGACGGCACTCGCGCTCGATCACTTCGGACTGCCCGCGGGCAAAGTGGCTGTCACGCCGATGCGCCTCGTCGGCGCGGCGTTCCTCCTCGTGGGCGCACTCCTCGTCTTGTGGCCTCGCCTGCGGCCGCAGAGTTAGAGTCGCATTCTCCATGGAACCCGTCCGCCCCGCCGACGACTTGCGCGCCAATGTTCGTGCGCGTTGGCAGAGAGACGAAGCCGGTGCGCACTACGCGATCCGCCGCTTCCGCGATCCACGCGCAGCGCTACGCGATCCGTTGCTCGTGGAGCGGATACTCGACATCCACGCGGTGCGTCCGAGCTTGCGACCCGTGCTCGACGTCCCGTGCGGAACGGGACGCCTCGCGGGCGTTTTGGAGCGACGCGGCATGCGCTATGTCGGCGCTGACGTGTCGTCGTCGATGCTCGGCGAGGCGTCGCAGAACCCGAACGCCGCCCTCGTGCTCGCCGACGCGGAACGCCTGCCTTTCTCGGACGATTCGTTCGACGTCGTCGTGTGCTGCCGACTCCTCCATCACTTGCAGGACGAGGACGTCCTCGAGTCCGTCGTCCGCGAGCTCGTACGCGTCAGTTCGCGGATGGTGATCGCGTCGTTCTGGGACTCCGCGTCGTGGCATGCGTGGCGACGTCGCGTCGGTTTGCGCCGCAGTGAAGGGCCGCGCGGTCGTCGCGCTGTCAGCAAGCGCGTCCTCCGACGTGTTTTCGACGACTCCGGCGCCGAAATCGTCGACTTTCACCACTCGTTCCGTTTCGTGTCGCAGCAGACGTTCGCAGTCGCGCTGAAGCGCGCACCGGTCGGGGATGCGAATCCGAACGCGCGACGCGTTCGCGAGCGGCTCTTCGACCTCGACCTGCCGCGCGCACCGGGGACGCTTGGCCCGGCTGGATCGTAGAACCGCGCTCGGTGCGCTCCAGGTCGTCGGCTGGCGCGCCGAAGTCATGGAGGCAGCGGCCGAACTCGCGCTCGATCGCGCGCGAGCTTCGTTCCGCGGCATGGAGCGCATCGAGCTCGCGGGAGAAGACGCGATGCTGAAAGGGAGCCCGATGCACGGCAAGTCGGCGTTGCGTTGGGGCGTGAAGCGCGCATTCGGCGCAAGGTTGCCGCGCGTGAACGAGTATTGGAACTTGTCGTGGCTCACCGAGCGCTTGTTCGCGACGCCGTTGCCACTCGCGGCGGGTGCGATCGTCAGGCGCGGGATCCCGCGGTGGCAGTTCCTCGTGACGCGACGTGTGCACGACACCCAGCCACTCCACGATTGGTTCACGAGCACCAGGTCAGCGGACGAGCGAGCGACGATTCTCTTCGAGATCGCGCGAGAAGTCGCACGCATGCACGCCCTGCGGTTCACGCACCGCGACCTGTGGACACGCAACATCCTCGTGGTGCCACCGGGATCGGTCTCCCGTGTCCTGTTCCTCGATTGCTGGGCCGGCGGACCGGGACCGGGTTGGCGTGGCCCAAGCCACGACTGTGCGTGTTTCCGCCGCGATATGGAGCACCTGTGGACTCACGGTGAGTCCGAAAGCTTCATCCAGTGGTACTGGGAGCAACGTGACGCACTCCGCTGAGGACGGCGCGGCTCGGATCAGGAGCAGCCGCGAAGGAGGAGGAACAGCAGGACGAACGGGATGGGAACCCCGAGCGCCCAGAGCAGGACGCCCATCTTGACCTTGCCGGATCGGATAGGTGAATCAGTGAGCGACCGGGGATGAAGCATGTTTTCGATTCCTGGATTCGGAGGGTTGGGTGATGAGCGCGCGCACTCAGCCGCAGATCAGCGCGCGGCGCCGACTTCGAGGTGGTTCACGACGTCACGGACACCGTCACACGAGCGCGCGAGGCGTTCGGCCTCCGCCTTTTCCGCCGCTGTGGAGACCCGGCCCATCAGATAGACGATGCCTTCCTCCGTGTTCACGTCGATGTTCCGCGCCTTGACGTCGGAGTCTCCGATCATCTTGGTCTTCACCGAGGTCGTGATCGATGCGTCGCTCATTTGCGATGACGCACTGGTGTGCGAGCGGCAGCTCTGGATGGCCGGAATGGGGATCGCGACCAATCCAATGAGGATTGCTGACTTGATGAAAGTGTTCATGGGGCTGGTTCGACTCCGAATGGGAGAGGGCCGTACGTCGGCCCTGGTTCGGCGCCAAAGGGCACCGTTGGCGACGCACCCAACACTCATGCAAGCGCCGTTCCGCGAGACGTACGGCCCAGGAGTCGAAAAAACCCCAGAACCCCTCGCTCGTTTGTAGATAAGGCGGACAGCGCGTGGCGTCGCGCTCTTCAGTCCTGGAACGGACTCTCGCGTTCCGGCACGAGCTCGACGAGCTTCGCGCGGATCTCCGCCTGACGCTCCTGCGGACACGGCACCGACGTCCATTCACCGAACAAGCGAAAGCGCAGGTGATCGCCCGTGAGGCGCCACTCCTCGAGCGATTCGAAGCGTCGCGCGTGCCAACCGCGTCGAACTCCACCGACGCCGAGGATCGCCGTCGCGGCGCTCGGCGTGGTCATGACGAGCAGCATCGCGCTGCCCAGAGCGAGCAGCACGGGCACGATCCACACACCTCGGTCGAGGATCGTCCAGGTCAAGAGTGCGACGATCAGAATCGCGATCGCGATTCGTCGACGAGTCTCGGAGCGACGATCGGCAGCGATCACGGCGCCGAGTTTGACGCGCGCGATCGCGGACAGGACCTGGGTCACCGTGAGCGCCACGCAGAGGAGGAGGATCACCGGCAACAACATGGAGCCTGCGAGTTGCCGCGCGGTGAGGTCGGTGACTTCGGGAGACATGGTCAGCTGGACTGTGGCGATCGAGGAGAGCAACCGAGCCGCGGTTCGCGCTACTCGATCGCGGCGCGGAGATCGCGCAGCGGCTTCAAGTGCGGTTCGTGCGCCGCTTTCCACGTCGGCTCACTCCGACCACGATACGCGTAGCACATGCGTCCGCTCTCGACGGGCCTTGGACCTTGGCCGCCGGCCGCGTCGCAGCGCACGCTGCCTTCCAACGTGCAGATGCAACTCCCCTGCGCGTCGACGTCGACCCCGAAGATCGTGCCGGTCACCATGAGGTCGAGGTCGTCGGTGAGCACGCGCATCCCACGACCGCCAAAGGCGGGCAGTGTCGCAACGGCGAGGCTCCCACGATCCGTGCGCAGCTGGTAGGGCCCGGCGGCCGCGAACTTCATCTGCGAGAGCTTCGTTCCGGGTGCGAGCTCGATCCACGCCTCTTCACGCACACAGAGGCGGAGTGTGCCGCTGACGACTTCGAGCTCGCGCGCCGTGAGCAGCGCCTCGCCGATTCGCGCGGTGTCGTCCATGCGCAGCGCGACGCCATCGACGAGCACGGCCGTCGCGCTCGAATCCGCGTGCACGCGCCACAACGCCGTGCGCGGTCGCGTCAGGAACAAGGTGAGCACGATCGCGGCGGCTGCAGCCAAGGCACCCGCGAGCAGCACGAGCCGACGCGGGCTGCGCGGCGTCTCGGCCGCACGGCGCTCCGGCGTCGCGGCCGAACGGCGCTCCGGCGTCGCGGCCCTACTCGACGGAGTCGATGCGTCGCGCGGCGGCGTCGAGGCCGGGCGCGATGCCGGACTCACTGCGTCGAGGCGCTGGTCCCGCGGTGCCTCGACGTCCGCACCGGCGAGGAATCGCTCGCGCAACGCCGCGCGGAACTCGGGCCGTGCGGCGGGGCGATCGAGTGCACCGAGAACCCGGCGCAGGTCCGCGTCCGGTTCACTGCCTCTCGCACCGTGTCCGTGCACGTCGCGTTCGTCGCTCATCGTTGCCTCCGTGCCGCGCGTGCGGAGTCTTCGAGGATGCGTCTCAGCTCGGCCAACGCGCGTGAGTACCGCTTGCGTGCCGCACCTTCGTTGCGCTCGAGGATGCGACCGATCTCGTCGAACTCGAGCTCTTCCTGCCAGCGCAACAGGAACGTCGCGCGCAAGCCCGCGGGTAGTGCAACCACCGCCGCCGACAACGCCGTGCGCGCTTCCTCCGCTTCGAGTTCGAGCGGCGGCCCCGGTCGCGCCTCGACCGGATCCGGTCGCGCTTCACCCTCGTCGTCGAACCCGGCGCCGCGTCCTTCCATCTGATGGCGCTTCGAGCGCCAGAGGTCGCGCACCTTGTTCGTCGCGATCGTGAACACCCAGGGCGAGAGATCGCGGGTCACGTCGAACGTCGGGATCGCACGCTGGAGGTGCAGGAACACGTCCTGCGTCACGTCCTCGGCCAGCGTCTCGTCTCCGACCATGCGCCGCACGTAACCGTGGATCCTCTCGAAGTAGATCTCGTAGAACCGCCCCAGTGCTTCACGATCGCGGGCCACGAGGCGCGCGAGGAAGGCCGGTTCGCGCTCCTCGGGTGCACCGGGTCCGGTCACGGAACCGGATCGAACGGGCTCGGGGGTGTGGTCGCCAGGACTTCGGATGTGGATTCGAGCGGGGGCGGCGTGCGGGACCAAGAATCCCGAGGCCCCAGGATGAAGTGCGCTCGAGGTGTGAAACGTACTCGGTCGCTCCCCGATCTGTCGAACGACGCGTGGGTGAACCCTCGTCTGCGGATCCCTAGGATCGCCTCCCCCATGAAGACCACGACCCTTGTTTTCGCCGCCTCCTTCTGCGCGGCGTGCACCTCGACCGACGGCGGCAGCAACACCGCGGCACCCGAGAATTTTCGACCGATTGCTGCCGGCGACGTCCTGTACGCCTGGTCGGGCGGCCTCGACGCGTTGCTCGTCGATCCCAAGGATGCGGGGGTCCGCAAAGCGCTGCGCAAGATCGGCGCGCGGATGGTCGAGCTGCCGACGGAGTTCGACGATCCTGCGATTCCAGGCGAAGAACTGGCGCTCGCGTCGAGCCTGCTCCTCGGCCCGATGAGCTTCTCGGTCGGCATTCCGCTGGAAGAGGACCCCGAGTCCTTCCCGGTTCGCGCGCAGCTCGATTTCCACGGCGCGACACCTGAGGAAGCACGCGCGCGCGCCGATGCGCTGACGAAAGCGCTCGCGAAGGCCGAGATGCCGTCCCTCGGCATCGACGAAGCCACGGGTCTTTCGAGCCTCGATTTCGGTCCGGTCAGGGCGCTCCACGGCATCGCGAAGGCCGGTCGCGCGGACACGCTGGTCCTCAGTGTGAACGGACTCGATTTCACGCCGCGTGATCTGGGCACGCTCGACTTGCCCGCGGACGCGGTGCCGGCCATGGCGTTCCGGTTCGACATGCAGTCGCTCTCGGAGATGGTTGGCATGTTCGGCGGCCCCGAGGCTTCGGGAGCACTCGACGCATTCGGGTCGGGCAACCTCGTGGTGCAGGGCGCGATCGGGCACTCCGCGAATCGCTGCCACACGGCGCTGCGCAACATCGGTTGGGTGCCGATGGCGCGAGCGAATGGGACGCTCGCCACGGGGCCGATCGAGCGTGCAGCGCTCGGACTGATCCCGGCTGATGCGACGGTCGCCGTCATCGCGCGCTCGGATCTCGGCAGCATCGCTTCGATGTTCGAAAGTGCGGCGGAAATGGGCCAGGACGCGCTGGGCGGGCTCGATCCGCTCGCGATCGTCCGCGAGATGACGGGCATCGATATCGAGCGCGATCTGCTCGACCACCTCGGCGAAACGTACGGCGTCTACGCCTCGGACGCGACGGGCGGCGGCGGTCTCTACTCGTGGGTCGGCTTCGTCAGCGTGCGCGACGAAGCGGCACTGCGCGACGCCCTGGGTCGCCTCGAAGGCCGACTCGAGGACCTCGCGGCGGACCAAGGTCTCCCCGGATTCACGATGCGCCACTCGCAACACGGCGGGGCCGACATCACGACGATGGCCGTGTCGGGTTGGCCGATCCCGGTCGAACCCTCGTGGGCGATTCGCGGCGGTTGGCTCTTCGCGAGCGTGTCGGCGCAAGGCGTGCGCGCTGCGCTCGACGCCGCGGACGGTCGGAACGGAAGCCTCGTCGACGAGGATCGTTTCCAGGACGAGGTCTCGGGGTCGCTGGACGATCTCGTGTCTCTGGCTTTCCTCGACGTCGCCCGTTTCGCTCGCGACGGCTATCCGGCCGCGGCGATGCTCGGTGCGGCGATCTCGAACGGCGTGTCGAGCGCGAGCGAACCCGACCGCGCACCGGTCGGAATCGTGCCGGGATTCGCTGAGTTCCTGCGCGGTGCACGCGCGACCGTCGTGCTGGGTCGGCTCGAAGGCGACGACCTCGTGGTGCGCAGTTCGGGTGACCGCTCGATCCTCGTCCAGGGTGCGGGAATGGTCGGCGCACTCGGGCCCCTCGTCGGCCTCGTCGCTGGTCTCGCGATCGCCGGAGCGCAAGACGACGAGGACGTTCCCGTGATGGACGAGGTCCCGATGTACGAGGACACCGACATGCCGCTCGAGATCGAGATGATCGAGGAAGTTCCCGCACCCGAGCTCGAGCCGCCGCCCGACGAGTCCGGTTCGATCGTTCCGAACGAGGATCCGAAGTGAGGCGCGCCTCCGCGATCGTTGCCTGCCTTCTCATCGCGACTGCTTGCCGACGCGATCCGCCCGTCTCCAGCAACGTGACCATCGTGACGACGCCGAGCGTGCCCGTCGGTGAGTACAAGGTCTCGAACGAAGGTGCTCAGTCGATCACCGTCGGCGGCGTCGTCATCGAGACCACGGTGGACTTGCCCGAGCGTGCCGCCTCGACGACCACGAGCGTCAGCGGCAACAACCAGGTCGTCGTGGTCCTGCGCGGTTGGCAAGTCGTCCTCTACGAGGGAC
>JAYTBY010000721.1:0-2800 GCA_043736755.1 Planctomycetota bacterium
TCTTGGACCTTGAAGAAGCGTCGCACCCACGTCTCCTTCGCGGGCCGGCGCTTCACGCCGAGGAAGTCGAGAATCTGCAGGAAAAGCCGCGTTCGACCCCGTGATCGCTCGCGCACGACTTCGGCGAGTCGGCGGAGTCCGGGGATGAAACGATCGTCACCGGCGCGCAGCAACGGGCCGCTCGGGACGTCACGGATCCCCGTTGCCTCGACGACCAGGACGCCCGGTCCTCCATCGGCGAAACGGCCGTACCAATCGAGGACGTCGTCCGTGACGAAGCCGTCCTCGCTGGCGCGCCACGGCACCATCGCCGGGACCCACGTCCGCGTTCGCGACGTACACGCGCCGACGCGGATCGGTGAGAAGAGGCGACTCGCGAGTGCTTCCTCGCGCGTGGGCCAACGCGCCGCGGGGATGCGCGCGAGACGCGGATCCGTGCTCACGGGTTCGAATCCGCCGGAGAACCGATCCGCAGATCATCGCGCAGTAGGAGTGCGCGGATCTCGGGCGTGCCGAGCATCTCGCGCACGGCGCGCTCGAGGCTCACGGGTTCCTCAGGCGAGATGCGCGCAGCGGGCCAGATCCAATCGCCCGGGATTCGAGCGTGACCTAGGACTCGCGCCTGTTCACACAAACGCTCGAGCTTCTGGATACCGATGCGATCGACGATGACGTAGGCCAACGCATCGAGGACGGCGCGCACGCCCGGCTCGGCGGAGCGCGCGATCTCGTTCGATTCGAGGTCGAGCACCGTGCGCAGGGGCGGAATCTCGCCCGCCGCGATGCGCGCACTCAGCGTGTAGCGTGCACGGCCCGGGGTGAGCTTCGGCCCTGCGGCGCCGCGCGCGACACCAGGCCCGTCGAAGGTGACGGAGCCGTCGAGCAGCGTCCCGAGTACGAGCGCCAGCTCGCCGCGCTCACGCGGAGCGGCTTCGGGAACGGCCTTGTGAGCGAGATGGATCGCGAGGCCTTCCTCGAGAACGGGTGGCAACGCGGACCACTGCGCTCCGAGCCAGAAGTGGACCAGTTCGTGCGCCAAGATCGCCTGAGCCGGCGCATCGCGGCGATCCGCGGGCAGCTCGATCCAGCGCTCCGATTCCGTCGTGATCGTGGCGCCGCCCCAGTGCTCGCGCCCGAGTTCCGCGACGAGGCGAATGTCGATCGCGGCGTCGCGCCGGTTCGGCATCGCGACCGCGACACGCGGCGCGATCCGCTCGACGACGAGCGCCATTTCGACCGCGTCCTCGCGGCGGGCCGCACGCACGGCGCCCCATGTCGTGTTGACCTCGTGCTCGAGGACCGGCGGCCTCGGCGCGGAGCACGCGCCGAGGCCTGCGAAGACGAAGAGAAGGACTCGGGTGTGCTGCGACAAGCTCGAAAGTGGGCTCCGCCGCATGGTACTCGTTCCTCGATGGATCGCGCCGCAAAGGGTTCGCTGTGTCTCGTGACCGGAGCCGGTCGCGGGATCGGAGCAGCGATCGCGCGCCGGATTGCCAGCGCGGGTTCGCCCGTGATCGTGGCCGCGCGCAGTCAGGACGACTGCGTCGCGGTCGCAAGCGCAATCGTCGAACGCGGCGGTAGAGCCTGGCCCGCCTACGTGGACGTCACGGATCCGGCGACGCTCGATGAAGCGCTGCACGAATTGTCGGAGGAGATCGTGGAGCACGGCGGCATCGCTTGGCTCGTCAACAACGCTGGCATCGCCGAGACCGCGCCATTCCTGCGTCATGGTCGCGGAACCGACGGCGATGTGTTCGAGAGTCACATGCGCGTGAACTTCCACGGTCCGCGGCGCGCGATCGAGAAGCTCGCACCCGCGATGATCGAGCGCGGTCACGGCCGCATCGTCAGTGTCGCCAGCTCCGCTGGGCTGCAGGGTTATCCGTACGCAGCCGCATACGTCGCGAGCAAGCACGCGCTGGTCGGCTACACGCGCTGCGCCGCGCTCGAACTCGCCGGTAAGGACGTCACGATGAACCTCGTCGCGCCGCACTACGTCGATTCGCCGATGACGGATCAGACCGTCGAGCGTATCGTCAAGAAAACGGGCCGAAGTGCTGCGGAAACGCGCGCATTTCTGACCGCGCAGAATCCCGGCGGCGCTTTCGTCACCACGGATGAGGTCGCCGGAATCGTGCTCGAACTGCTCACCGGCTCGAAGAACGGTGCGATCGCCGAGTTGCCCGGCGGAACGACCGAAGGACGCCCGAACGTGGTGTGGAGGACCTGATGCGCATCGACGCGATTCAACCTGAAGGCTGGAAGGCTCCCAAGGGCTACGCCAACGCGATCCGTGTCGAGGGCGCATCGAAGTTGCTCTTCATCGCAGGGCAGATCGCGTGGGACGCGAACCAACAGCTCGTCGGTCGCGGCGACATGGCCGCGCAATTCGGACAGTGCCTCGCGAACGTCGTCGCGTGCGCGCGCGCCGCGGGCGGCGAACCACAGCACGTCGTGCGGATGACGGTGTACGTGACCGACAAGCAGGCGTACCTCGCCGCCGCGCGCGCGATCGGCGAGGTCTGGCGCACGCATTTCGGCCGGCATTTCCCGGCGATGGCGCTCGTGCAGGTGGCCGACCTGCTCGAGGACGGCGCGCTCGTCGAGATCGAGGCGACGGCCGCACTGCCCTGAGCATCGAGCGGTCCTTTCGGTCTGGCTGGACCTCGTCCGCACCTCCGGGCAGATGAGTCCGTTCGGCACACCGTGTGTTACGCCCAGGAATCTTGCTCGAGTCCGCGAGCGCGTACCGCACCCGGTACTCCTGCGTGTGGATCTCGCTGTCACGGACGGAGTCGTT
>JAYTBY010000722.1:0-13826 GCA_043736755.1 Planctomycetota bacterium
TTCGAGGGATTGTCGCTCGACCTGCGGCGCCCCGTCGCATTCAGCGCCCGAGTGAAGAGCTACTTCGCGCGGCTCCTCGGTCGCTGAACGAGCCGTCAGCGGAAGAAGACGAACGTGACGATCACGAACGTCGGGATCAGGATCGCGCCCGACCAGAGCATGTACCCACCGAAGGAAGGCATCTTGACGCCTTCTTCCTCGGCGATGGCTTTCACCATGAAATTGGGCCCATTTCCGATGTACGTGTTCGCGCCCATCATCACGGCGCCGCACGAGATCGCAGCCAAGTTCATGGTGGCCTCGCCGCCCGTAGCGAGATAGTCCGCGAGGTATCGCGGCCCGCTCGGGCTGATCCCGGCCTGACCCGCGGCTGTCGCGGCGAACGTCAAGTAGGTGGGGGCGTTGTCGAGGAAGCTCGAGAGGAGGCCCGTGGCCCAGTAGTACTGCCAAGGATGCTCGAGACCGAGTTCCGACCCCCTGGCGTACAGCAGGTAGAGCGGCGCGATCATCGTGACGAAGATGCCGAAGAAGAGGATCGCGACCTCGTGGATCGGCCCGAACGTGAATCGATTCGCAACGCGCACTGCCGGCTTGGTGGCAACCCACGAGAGTCCAGCGACACCGACCATCAGGCCTTCTTGGATCCCGACGGGCCAGAGTTCGCCGCCGTTTCCCCACCCATTTCCGCGGGCCAGGATCACGAGCACGATCGCGCCGAGGAAGAGGAAGTTGTGCGCGCCGTCCAGCCCCATCGGTTCGTGCTTCAACACGGCTTCGAGTTGAGACCCAGGGCGCTCGAGCTCTTCCTTGTCGAGCACGTACGAGTCGAACGCGAAGAACGTGACGAGGAGGATGCCGACGACGAGTGCCCACTCATTCCAGAGTCCGAATGTCCACTCGAAGGGCACGCCTTTCAGGAACCCGAGGAACAGCGGCGGATCCGCGAACGGCGTGAGCAATCCACCGCAGTTCGAAACGATGAAGATGAAGAAGATGACGACGTGCGCTCGTCGCTTCCGCGTCGCCGTGGCGCGCAGCAGCGGGCGTATCAAGACCATCGACGCGCCGGTCGTGCCAATCAGGTTCGCGAGGAGAGCGCCGATCACGAGGAGCCCGGTGTTCGACAACGGCGATCCCGCCAACGAACCACGCACGAAAATGCCGCCCGCGACGACGTACAGCGCGCCGAGCAAGGCGATGAACGCGACGTAGTCGAGAAGGATGTGTTGCAGCACTTCCCAGCCCGGTGCACCGAACGTCACGAGGAGCCAGATCGCGAACGGGATGCCCAACGAGAACGAGGCGATCGCCTTGTTCTTGTTCGAATCCCACCAGCGGTGTGCGACCAGCGGCAGGATGGCGATCGCGAGTAGCAGCGTGACGAACGGGAGCACGGCCCAGATGGGCATGCTCTCGCCGATGTTCGTGCTCGCTTGGACGGGCAGTGCGGGAAGGAACGTCATGGGTCGAATCGCGGGTCAGCGCGTGTATCCAAGTGCCCGCAACGCATCCAACGTCGCCGGATCCGTCGGCAAGTCCGCGTCGCCCGTCCCCGCCGACCGCGAGAGCGCGTGATCGGTCCGATCGAGGAAGGTCGCGAGTGCGTCGCGCGTCCTCGATGACGATTCGTCCAAGAGGACGGGCTTCGTCTCGTTCGGGTCGGTCTCGAGGTCGTAGATCTCGACCGAGCCGTCCGATCCACGGATCATCTTCCAACGTGTGGTGATCGCGGCCGAGAGTGCACGTTTGTAGCGGTCGAGAGGTCCGCCATTCGCCGCGATCGATTCTGGGAACACGGTCAGCGTGATCTTCGGCCAGTCGAGCGACGCACGCAGCACGCGCTCGTCGGGAAGCGTGCCGCGCAAGTCGAGCGCATCGGGGCTGCCCGTCCGAGCGATCCCGGCCGCAGCGAGGATCGTCGGATGGAGATCCGTGATCTGCACCAAGCGCGATTCCTGCGCACCGCGGTCGAAACCCGGCCCACGAGCGAGCAGCGCGATGCGCAGGTTCGACTCGTACAGGTTGAAGACGTGATTGACGTGATCGTGGTCACCCAAGTTCTCGCCGTGGTCGGAGAGCACGAAAAGCAGCGTGTTCGCCGGGTCCAACACGCCATCGAGCGCACGGACGATATCCGCGACAACCGCGTCGCACGCGTGGAGCTCGCCTTCGTAGAGGCTCGACATGCGCGGCCAGTCCGATTCCGCGAAGGGCTGCGTGCGACCGTAGTGGCGGACCATCGCCCCGCTCGCGCCGCTGCTGCGCGGGAAGAACTCGTCGATCGAGCGGCGCCACTCCGGCATCGAGACCGCGAACCGCTCCGCGTGTTTCCACGGCGGAACGTAGGGCATGTGCGGTTCGGTCAAGTTCACGAACACGAACGAGGGGCGCGCGGTGTCACGCTCGGATTCGATCCACTTCGAGATCGCGCTGACGGTTGCGTGCGTGCCCGGCGTCGATTCCGATGCAGCTTTCCAGCGATCCACGAACGTCTCGAAACCGCGGTCGAGTCCCGTCGTCTTGGAGATCCACGGATTGTTGCTGAAGCCCGCGGTTTGGTAGCCGTTCTCGGCGAGGCTCGCGGCGAGCAGCGGGATCTGGGCCGGAAACTGTGTGCTTGCCTGCGCGGTCTGGTGAACCTCGGGCGCCTCACCCGAGAAGAGCGAGGCGTGCGCCGGCAGCGTCCAGCACGACGTCGAGTACGCACGGTCGTAGCGCGTCGCGCTGGTCGCGAGCTCCTCGAGGAACGGCGTCGTCGGCCGTGGGTGGCCGTAAACCGAGAGATAGTCGGGTCGGGCCGTGTCCATGACGATGACCACGACGTTCAGGCGTTCCGGCTCGTTTCCACACGACACGAGCAACGCTCCGAACGCGGCGATCCCGGTTGCAACTCGCATCGGGACGATGATAGCCACGTGGCGCCGCGGTACGCTCCGCTCTCTCGCGATGAAACACGGTCCGCACGAATGGCGCAGCGCTACGCTTGCACTCGCCGCGCTGTTCCTCGTGCTCGTCATGCCACTCTTGGTCCGCGGCGAGGTCATCCACCCCGACGACGGACGCGTGGCGCTCGGACTCGACGAAGAGACTCCCGCGCGAAACCTCGGAGCTCGGCGACTCGGGGACACGAGCTACTACTACGTGCCGGAGGAGCATCATCACCTCCACGGGGATCGAACCGGTTGGATGTCGGTTTGGAATCCGCATACGGAATTCGGCCGCCCCTCTTCGCACTTGGCCGGCGTGAGTCCGGCTTACCCACCCGCGCGGATCCTCACGTGGATCGTGGACGACGCTTTCTGGCTCCACACGCTCCTCGCGCTCTCGGCTATCGCCGGAACCGCAGCATTCCAGTTCCTTTTCCTCAGGGCAATCGGTCTAGGTCCTTGGTCGTGCTTCACGGGCGCCGCCGGTCTCGGGTTCGGCACCTTCGCGATTTACTGGGCACCTTTCCCGATCTTCGTGGCGGGCCTGTGCTGGACGTCGGCGTGTCTATGGCTCACGACGCGCTGGGTTCAGCGTCCGAGCCTCGCGATCGGAGTGGGCCTCGCGTTCTCGGTGTACGCGCTGCTCCTGTCTGCGTACCCGCAACAGATCGTGTGGCATGCGTGGTTCGTCGCTCCATTCGCACTCGCGAGCTGGTGGCGCGCGAAGCCACGTTCCGTCGCGACGCTCGTTGGTCTCGGCGCGTTCGGCGCTCTCGGACTGGCGAGCGCGGCGCCGGTCTACATCGATCTCGCTATTCAGGCGGCTCGTTCCGCGCGACTCGACGTGGAACCCGAGTTCCTCCTGGCGAGCTTGCCCAAGATCGAAGGCGTGTCCGACGTGCTGCGCCTGCTCGCCGTGATGATCGATCCATTCCTCGCGACGGATCCGCTCGGATCGCCGCGTGCGAGCGAGTTCAACGGTTCGGGCTTCGCGCCGTTCTACGCCGCGCTCGTCGGACTCGCGCTGCTGCCCGGAGCACGCCGACGCGCCGCTCCATGGATTGCGTTCGCATGCGTGGCGCTGCTCCTGACTCTGTGGCCGCCGGCCTACCGCTTCGGCGTGGAGTACCTCGGGCTCTTCCTGTCGCGCTTTCGCCCTCAGGGTGCTGCGCTGATCCCGCTGTCGATCGCGGGTGCGATCGGATTGGACGTGCTGTTGCGAGCGCATCGGCCACGTCTGTTCTTTCCGCTCCTCCTCGTGCTCGCGCCGATCGGGTTCGTGAGCGTGTTCGCGCTCGGGGAAACTCCGCTCGTTCGTTGGCTCGCGCTCGCGTCGGCCGCAGCCGCGCTGGCCGCGTTTGTCGTGTTTCGCTGGCGAGTCCTACTGCTCGCGCTGGCGCTGCTCACGATGCTCGGCTGGAGCACGCCGCTCCTCGTTTCGATCCAGCGCGACGCGATCGCGGATTCCTCACCGTTGGTCGATGCGCTACGCGAAAGAACGGTTGACGGTTCGCGCTATGCGATCGGGGCAGAACGTGCGGAGGACATCCTTTCCCCCAACTTGGAAGCACGCTTGGGTCTGCGCAGCGTGCACGCCTACGACTCGCTGTACTCCGAGGGCTATCGAGCTTGGTGCGCTGCGGTTTCGACGGTCGGAATACGAGTCTACGGACGCTGGTTCGAGAACATCATCGGCCAATCGGGCTATGAGCGGGTCGAGTTCGAGCGATCCGCTGTCGGAGTGGTCATCGCCCGACAGCCGATTCTATCGCCCGCGCTGACCGTCGATGGGCGCGTCGGACCGTGGGTCCTTCACCGACCCTCGATTGCCCCGATCCTCGCCGCTCACGTGCTCGATGCTGAGCCGGAGCAGCTCGCATCGGGCATCGTCGACCTCGGCATTCAGGATCGAACGCGTCGGCGAGGCGTGCTCGAGTTCGTGGAGCACCGCGACGATCGCGCGCGTGTCCGCATCGTGCCCGTCGACGAACCCACGTTGGTCTTTTTCAGCAAGCAGCACCATCCTCACTGGGTAGCGCGGGATACGAACGGCGCGCACCTCTTGACCGTTGTCGTCGACGGGGTCTTCCTCGGAGTCGTGGCCCCGGCGCAGTGCCGCGAGATCGAGATCCACTTCGAGCCGTGGTCGCGATTCGCCTGGATTCCACAGGCGGTGTTCGCGCTAGCGTTCCTTGCGCTCGCCGCTGTGCGTCTCATCCACCGGCGCGACTTTTCGTCGTAGGAACAGCACGGACTCCGGGGCGCCAGGCAAAGGGACACGTTCGAAGGACTCCGTGACCCAGTTCCACACGCGCGGGTGCGAGGTCTCGAGCCGCATTCGCGGATCACCACCGATCGGACGCGTGTCGAGAACGGCCCAACGGACATCGGCGAGTTCACGCAGCATGCGTTCCTGCTCGACTTCGTTCGCTTGCCAAGCGGGATAGATGTCCCAGGTGGGCGCATGGCGGCCGAGGATGGGATAGAGGCCCAAGAACTGCGCGCTGACCCACAGCGTCTCGTCGGCGGGCACGTTTGCCGTGATGCCCGCCATGAGGCCGCGCACGAGACGTGCTTCGTTCGGTGCGAGCATGAGTTCGTCCCCGCGGATCACGACACGCTCGTACGGCGCGGCGTCGGAGGCTTGCGCTCGGCGAACGAAGGGCAACGCGCTGCCGATCCCGAGAACCGTCACACCTGCCAGAACGAGGAGTGACGTGACGCGGGCTCGGGCACGGAACCGTTCGGGTAGCACCGCTGGAAGCGACATCACCATCAGCAAGAATGGGTGAATGCTCTGCGCCAAGTGCGGTGCGTCGCTGCGGACCGAGGCGTGGTGGAACCACGCGCCACCGACAGAGGACAGTGCGAACACGGTCGACCACCGCGCGAAGGTCGAGGCGCGCGCCAACAGGCCGCGAAGGAATCCGGCGGCATACGCGCTCGGAAGCACCACGAACATCGAGCCGATCACGAAGATAACGGCCGCACTCCAAGCATCGCGGCTTGAGAAATCGACGCGCCACGGAAAGGGGAAGGGGAGTTCCGCGTTGAGCGCGCTCTGTCTCGTGTAGAACGCGATCGATTCGACGAAGGCTTCGCGGTATCCGTCGGCGAGCAGCACGAGACAGATCATCGGGGCGTACCCGAGGACCGTACCCAGAGCGAGTTCGCCGAGAGACCGCAGCGTGGGTTGCCCCTGTTTGAAAGCCTGGACGATGACGAGGGTGAGCATCGCGAGGCCGGCGTAGACGCCCATGTTGCGGCCGAAAAATGCCGCGAGTCCTACCGTCGCACCCGCCGCGAGCCGGCGCTTCGAAGACGGGGAGTCCATCAAGCGGACAGCGATGAGCGCGACGAGCATCGCGATGCTCGACTCGTAGAGTTTCCACGGTGGGTAGACCCACGGGACGAGCACGAGTCCGCACGCCGCCAGCCAGGGCAAGCCACGGTGCGAGCGACTCGCGACCAGGAGTCCCGCGCAGAGGCCGAGGCTCGCGAAGGCCCAGTTCGCGGCGCGAACGGCGACGAGTCCATCGCCGAGCACGGTCATCACACCTGCACACCAGAAGTACCGACCTGGGTCGTAGCTGCGGAAATCGCGCAGCGGCAGCTCACCCGCGTGCGTCTGGATCGCTCCGTACCAGAGAAATGCTTCGTCCTGCAGGTTGATGCCCAGGTGTCCCTGCAAGAGGAACATCGCGAGAGCGATTCCCGCGGCGATCGCCGCACACGCGAGGAGCGACGGCTCCGTCGCACGGAGTCGCGCCAAGAAGGCCTTCATCCGCGGAATTCGAGGGCGGCAGCGATGACATCACCTTGCTCGTCATCCGTCAGCTTGTTGAAGAACGGCAGGCGCAGGATGCGCGACGAAACGTCCACGGAGATAGGGCACTGCCCATCGGTCCCGCCGTACCGCCGTCCCATGTCGGACAGGTTGAGCGGCAGGTAGTGGAAGACGGCCAGGATGCCGCGCTCTTCGAGGTGCGTGATCAATCGTTCGCGTTGCGCCGTGTCGGCGAGCAGCACGTAGAACATGTGGTAGGGCTGCTCGCAGTGATCGGGCACGTGGGGCAGCGTGATGCCGCGCTCTGCTGCCCAGTTGGCGAGCTCGCGCTGATAACGCTGCCAGATGACCTGCCTGCGACCTTGGATCGTCTCGCGTGCCTCGAGTTGAGCGAGGAGGAACGCCGCCAAGATGTCCGACGGTAGCCAACTCGATCCATAGTCGACCCACGTGTACTTGTGAACGAGTCCGCGCAGGAAGTGCGAGCGATTCGTGCCCTTTTCCCGCAGGATTTCAGCGCGTTCGACGAGCGACGGATCGTTCACCAGCAGCGCACCACCCTCGCCACACGTGAAGTTCTTCGTCTCGTGGAAGCTCTGCGTGCCCAAGGCGCCCAGTGTGCCCATCCATCGGCCGCGGTACTTGCCGAAGAGGCCGTGCGCATTGTCCTCCACGATCGGCACACCATGGCGGCGGCCGATGTCGAGCAGGGCGTCCATCTCGCAGGACACTCCCGCATAGTGCAACGCGACGATGGCCTTGGTGCGCTTCGTGATGAGGCCCTCGACCTGTCGTTCATCGAGGTTCAACGTGTCCGGCCGCACGTCGGCGAAGATCGGCTTCGTGCCGCGAAGCGTGAAAGCGAGCACGGAAGTCACGAACGCGAACGACGGGACGATCACCTCGTCGTCCGGGCCGCAATGCGTCAGAAACGCGCTCATTTCGAGCGCATGCGTGCAGTTCGTGGTGAGCAGCACCTTCTTGACGCCCAGCGCCTCCTCGAGGAGGCGATGGCAGGACTTCGTGAAGTGCCCATCGCCCGAGATGTGGCCGCGCTCGATCGCTTCCGCGATGTAGCGGCCCTCGGCTCCAGCGAACGAGGGTTTGTTGAAGGGAATCCGATACGACTTCATGGGCGAACTTCGTCGATCCAAAGATGGTGCCAGGTCTGCACGCGCTGTGTGCGGAATCCCTCGGACTGGTACAGCCGTTGCGCGCCGATGTTGCGCCCCTGTGTCACGACGGTGGCGCTCGAGACCCCGAGGTCGCGTAGTGCGCCGAGCGTGGACTGCACGAGCGCCCTGCCCAGGCCGCGGCCCTGTGCGCTCGGATCGACCGCGACCAGACCGATTTCGCCGCGCCCGTTCTCGCGAACGTGACCCGTCGTGTAGCCACGGACCGCACCGTCGACGACGGCGACGCGGACGACTTGGGCCCAGCCGGCGCAGCTCTTCTCGATCCACGTCGCGAACAGTTCGTGGCAGCGTTCGCGGGAAAATCTGTCGTCCGCGTAGAACCGCGACGACTCGTGGCTCGAAGCGGCCAGCGCGCGCAACTCGTCCAGATCGCGGGCTTCCGCATCACGGATGGAAGGGACGGTTCGCGACGTGCCCAGGTCGACGAGCCCGCGCTCGAACGTCAGACGCACGTCGACGAGACGCGCTCCGGCTCTCGACAGCGCTTGGATTGCGGCTTGGCTGTGCACGTCGGACAGCGCGTAGACGCACTCGACCTCGAGAATTTCGGCCTCGCGAACGGCATGGGCCAGGTCGTCCGTGCCGAGCAAGGGCGCAGACAAGACCGCAATCCTTCGTCCGAAAAACGCCGTGTCCCAGTCGAGCAAGCGCAGGGAGACTCGATCCGTGCTCATCTTTCGGCCCGCTCGGACGACGTCCCGCGCACGGAATACGTCGGACGATCCATCATGCGGAAGTGCATGCGAGCCAAGTACTCACCCAGCACACCCAGGGCGAAGAGCTGTGCGCCGGAGAAGAGCGCGACCATGGAAGCGAGGAACGTGAAGCCCTGCACCGGGCTTCCGATCACGAACTTGGTCCACAACACGTAGCCCAGGATCCCGATCCCGATCAGCGTGCACGCGAAACCGACCAAGCTCGCCAATTGCAGTGGCGCTGTGCTGAATCCCGTGACCATGTTCAGCGCATGGGTCATCAACTTGCGCACCGTGTAGTTCGAGACACCGATCGTTCGGGCGTCCTGGCGCACGGCGATTGACGTGAAGCGTGTGGTGCCCCAAGTCAGCAGGACGTCGAGCGAAACATACTGACTCCGGTAATCCGCGAACGAGTCCCGGACTCGCGTGCGGAATGCCCGGAACGCGCTGACCCGGCGGGCTGTGGCGGCGCCCATGGATTTCTGGAGCGCCAGCTTCGTCGCTTGCGAGGCCAGGTTGCGCAGCAGACCATGACTCTCGTTCGCGGGAGTTCCGTAGACGACATCGAATCCTTTGCGGAGTTCCGCGAGGAGCTTCGGGACCTCCTCCGGCGGATTCTGGAGATCGTCGTCCATCGTCACGACGAACTCGAAGCGTGCGGCGCGGATCCCGCACAGGAGCGCATTGTGCTGGCCGTAGTTCCGCATGAAGTCGTAGCCGCGGATCCACGCGTGACGGCTCGAAAGGTCGAGTACGACGCCCCAGCTACCGTCGGCGCTGCCGTCGTTGACGAGTATCAGCTCGAAGTCGGCTGCGTTCGCACGCAGGACGGGCTCGAGCCGGTCGACGAGTGCGCGGAGCGACCCCTCGCTGTTGTAGACCGGCACGACGACCGACAGCGACGTGACTCTTTCTTCCATGCCGGGGGCAGCGCTCCGATGATCCTAACGCACCGCCGCACAGTGGGCCAAGATGGTCAGCGTTGCGTTGCGAGGACGAGCGTGTCCGCGGAGGTCCAGATCACCTTCGAGCGTGCGGTCAGTCCCGGCTGAACGCCACGATCCGACACGACGCGCGGCGAAAGCGCGATCGCGTCGATCTCGTACTTCTCGATCGCCTCGAACGCGCCCTGCAGCCCACCGGCGCGCTTGGCGGCGAAGAAAAGGCTCCAAACGGGTCGATCGAGGTAGACCGAGAGGTGCCAGCCGATCTGCGTGGCGACGCGCTGTTCTCGAGGCACGGCCGCGGCGACCTCGGCGGCGTAGCGGACGTAGAACTCGTGCTGACCCTCGATCTGACTCCACTCGGATCGAGGGCGGAAACCCAGCACGGGCAGTAGGACGAGGAAGAGGCCGGCGATGCCGCGTGCGATGGCCGGAGCGAGCTTCGGCCTTGCGAGGAGTAGGAAACCATCGACGGTCGCCGGCAAGGCGATCAACCACAGAGGCAAGGCGAGTCGATCGCGGAAGCCGAAGTACACGAGCAGCACGCCGAACAGGACGAGTGCGAAGAACTCCGCGCCGTCGCGCCGTCTCCAAGCGATTCCCGCGATCATCACGAGGGCTACGACGCCCAGCGCGACGGCGGGTGCGTCAACCGTGCCGGGGAGCAAGTGCCCGCCGAGCAGGGCCGAGATGCGCTCGGCCCGTCCGGGTACGTTCCCCGCGATCGACGACAGCTCCCGCCGCGGTGAACTCGGATCGCCGCCGTCCACGTGCCACATGGCCGTCGAGTAGTCGAAGAGGAAGTTCTGGTCGACGGGCGGCACCGGATGGTGGAGCGCGCAACGCACGTCCCAAGGCATCTTCACCGCGATCGCTGCGAGCGCGAACGGGGCGAGATGTCTCAGTGCGAAGCGCAGCCAACCGCGGGCTCCGTCCGGCCTGGATCGCGACCATTCGGCGAGGACGCGCGCCGCTGCGATCGCCGGGATCAAGAGGATCACGACGCTGCGCATGTAGGTCGACAACCCGATCGCGACGCCGAGGACTAGATCTCGCTTCCACGATGCTCTCGCCGATGCCCAGCGTTCGATGGCGAGACAGCCGAGCAATAGCGCTGCGCCCGGCACGTCCGACATCGCTTGGTTGCACTGCGCCTGGAAAGGGCTCGAAAACCAGACCACTAGTGCCGCGAGGCACGCGAGGGCGGCGCCGACCCGCCGCTGTGCGTGGAAGTAGAGGAGCGACACGCACGCCACTCCGAACAGCGACACCAGGAGGTTCACCGCGAACCAATCGGCTCCGCGAAGCGCGAAGATGGCCGCCAGCATCAGCGACATTCCCGGCGGTCGCACGGTGAACGGTTGACCGAGATAGGAGTAGCCCTCGCCTGCGAGCAGAGCCCGCGCGCTCGCGACGTAGATCGACGCGTCGTTCGTCTCGTCGGTCGCTTCGAACCAGCTGTGAACGAGGAACGGCAACGACGCGAGCGTCACGAGAAGGACGATCAGGAGCCCGAGTTTCGCGCGGCGATCCCAGGCGTGATGATCCGGGCGCGACATGTTCAGAGGCCGGGAAGCACGGACGTGCGGGCCGCCGTCGTGGAGCCGTGCCGCTCGGTTGCGAGAGGCCGTACGATCGATGTCTTCTCGGCCACTCAGTGACCGTCGCCGCCGGCGTAACCGAGGCCTTCTAGGCCCTTTTGCATCGCGGAGTCGACTGGCGGGCGGAACGACTTCGCCCACGGTCGCTCATCGAGCTCCATAAAGCGCGTGTACCGCGCCTGGAGTTCCTGGAGGACACGCGCGTGCTCCGAGGCGACGTCGCGAGTCTCACCCGGATCCACGGAAAGATCGAAGAGCCGCGGCGCGTCCGCTTTCACGAGCACTGCGCGCCAACGGCCATCCGTGACGGCCAAGCGTCGATTCGGATTCGTCAACGGCCCCAGGAACTGCGGCATGACTCGATCCGCGGGGACGGAAGCCGCGAGCAACGAAATGCCACGATTTTTCGGCGCGTCGAGGCCCAGTGCTTCGACGATCGTTGGCCAGACGTCGACGTGGCCGACGAGGTTCGCGACGCGACGCGCGCCGTTCTGCGGCGGTGCGGCCGACTCGCGCAACGACTTCGGGTAACGGACGAAGAAGGGCACGTGCACGAGCTCACGGTGGAGCGTTTCACCGTGACAGAACCAGTAGTCGTGTTCACCGAGATGCTCGCCGTGATCGGCCGTGAAGACGAGCAACGCATCTTCGAGCATGTCGCGCCGACGCAGTTCGTCGACGAGCCGTCCGAGCTCCGCATCGAAGAAGTGGATCTCTCCGTCGTGGCGATCGAGATAGGGCCGCGGCGTGACGAGCCCCTCGATGCGCTGGTACTTCGGGATCTGGCCGGCGCCGCTGTGGGTTTCGCCGAGAGGCAGTGCGGGTTCCACGATCGCGGGCCGCTCGAATAGCGCCGCGTGCTTCGCCGGCGGCGTGTACGGACCGTGCGGGTCCTGGTAGTGCACCCACAGGAAGAACGGCCCGGCGGCATCCTTCGAACCGAGCCAGGACACGACCGCATCGGTGCACGCATCGGCCGTTCGCTCGAGGAGGTTGCGGTTCGCCTCCTTCGAATTCATTTCGTCGTCGTAGTGATCGAAACCCTGCTGCACGCCGAAATCGACGGCCGCTTTCGACTGACGCCTCAGCACACCGTTCGACACGAAGGCCGCAGTCGCGATGCCTGAATCACGCGCGACCTCGGCGATCGACACCACTTCCGCCGGCATGATGTCGCGGTTCGTGGGGCCCGCGCCGATCTCGTCCGGAAAGCGGCCGGTCAACAGGGCCGAGAGCGCGGGAATCGTCAGTGGCGCCGCGGACCAGGCTTCGCTGAACACGGTCGATTCCGCTGCGAGCGCGTCGAGATTCGGGCTGACCGGCCGCTCGTATCCGCCGAAACCGAGCCGATCCGCTCGCAGCGTGTCGCACGTGATCAGGATCACGCGTTTGGCCGGCGCGATTCGCTCGGAATCACCACACGCGGGAGTGCACGAAAAGAGGGCGACGATGGCGAGGCGGGTGACTCCGTTCACTTGCCCGGGAGGATAGCAGGCCGCGGTGCAAGTTCGATCGCTCGCAACGCTTGTCACGCATCGGCGGTCATTGGAGAATCGCTCGGATGAAGTCCCCTGGACGCGTGATCGTCGTGATGCCGGCCTACAACGCGGCGAACACGCTCGAGCGTTGCTGGAAGGACATTCCTCACGACTACGTCGCTGAGGTGATCGTCGTCGACGACTGTTCGAAGGACGAAACCGAGAAGGTCGCGCGGCGGCTTCCGCTCACGTACATCAAGCACGAGCGGAACACCGGCTACGGCGGGAACCAGAAGACGTGCTACGACACGGCGCGCGCGCACGGCGCCGACTTCGTGGTGATGATCCACGCGGACTATCAGTACGACGCGCGCATGATCCCGACAGCGATCGAGGTCATGAACAACGGCATCTGCGATGTCGTACTCGGAAATCGCATCCGCACACGGCGCGAGGCGTTGGACGGAGGCATGCCGCCGTCCAAGTACGTGGCGAACCGGGGCCTGACGATGATCGAGAACGTGCTGTCCGGGCAGAACCTGGGCGAATGGCACTCCGGGTTCCGAGCTTACTCGCGGCGCGTGCTCGACACGATTCCGTACAGGCGAAACAGCGACAACTTCGTGTTCGACAGCCAATTCCTCGTGCAGTGCGTGCACCACGGCTTCAAGGTCGGCGACGTGCCCGTCCCGGTGCGCTACTTCGACGAGGCCAGCTCGATCAATCTCAAGAACTCGACGATCTACGCGGTGAAGACGTTGTGGACGTTCGCGCAGTGGTACGGGCACCGGATGGGAGTCCGGCGGAACGAGCTGTTCGAGAAACCGTGACGGCGTGTGACCGCGAAAGCTCGCGAGCAATCGGAAACGCGAGCCCCGGCCGAGGCTAGAATGCTCGGCTCTTGTTGACGATCCACGAAATCGCGCACCGTCTCACCGACGCGCAGCGCAAGCGAGGTCTGGCCTACTTCCAGGACGGGCTCGTTCACATCCTCGAGGACTCCGAGCATCGTGTCCGCGCCACGGTGTACGGCGGGGAGGCCTACACCGTCGACTTCCGCTTCACACGCGGAAGATGGTGGGCCGAGTGCACCTGCCCGGCGTGCGAACGCGAGTTCGCGTGCAAGCACGAATGGGCCGTTTATCTCGCAGTTCGGCTCAATCACCCCGGTGAGGAGTTCGCGGCGGAGGCCGAG
>JAYTBY010000723.1:0-2791 GCA_043736755.1 Planctomycetota bacterium
CGCGCTGCGGCGTCGGGTTCGTCGGGCCGTGCTCAGCGGCCAAGAAGGCCGCCTCCGCCGTCCCTCCCTCGCCCTCCTTGCATCGCAAGCGCCCGCTTCCCCTCGCGACGGGCCTTTCTCAACGGGCTGCTAGGATCGCGGTTGGCAACACGGACCGGCTGCCCCGGCTTGGCCTCCAGAAAACCGTGCACAGCCTCGAACGATCGGAATGCGCACCACGCGCGAGCTCGCCGGCCAGCTCGGGGAAATGGAGTACGTGTCGACCGTGAGCCTCGGGACCCTCCTCCGTCGGAACTTCGAGCCGGTCGTCCTGTCGGTCCAGGTGATCGTCGACCTGCTCGTGCTGATCCTCGCGTGTTGGATCGGCTACATGGTCGGCGAGCGGCTCGGGGGGCTCGGGCCCGAGGTCCGCCACGAGCTCTACCAGAAGCTCTCGGCCCTGATCGCCGCGGTGTGCCTCGTCTCGTTCCACGCCTTCGGGCTCTACAAGCCGACGAAGTCGCTCCTCAACATGGAGGAGTTCCAGGCGATCTGGAAGGCGACGTCGGTCGCGTTCCTGGTCCTCTTCACGCTGATCGTCTACCTGCACAGCACGCAGCAGACGGCGGCGGGGCCCGTGTTCGAACTCCTGGTGCCGCTGCACCGGATCATCGATCTCGACATCAACCCGAACAACATCTCGCGCCTCACGTTGTTCGTGACTTTCTGTCTCGTGCTGTCGCTCACCACCGCGAGCCGCTTCGTCTCGTTCAAGACCATTCAGCTGCTTCACCGACGCGGAATCGGGAATCGCAACGTCCTCGTCTACGGCGCGGGCGATACGGGGCGCAAGCTGCAGCGCAAGTTCATGCTGGTCCCGACGCTCGGATTGAACCTGGTCGGCTTCGTCGACGACGAGCCGGAGAAGCGCGACCCGTCCATCGAACGTGAGCGGATCCTGGGTGGGTTCAGCGATCTCGAACGCCTCGTCGGAGTGCACAAGATCAGCGAGATCTTCATCGCGATGCCCGAGGCGCCCGAGGAGACCGTGATGCAGCTCGTCGAAGAGTGCGAGCGTCTCGGCGTCGTCTACAAGATCGTCCCACGCTTCTACCACCTGCTCGCGTTCAAGCTGCGGATCGAGACGCTCGATTCCATTCCGCTCATCACGCGGCCCGAGCGTCGGCGCAGCCTCGCGCAGACCGTGGGGCGGCGCTGCCTCGATCTCCTCGTCGCCTCGCTGGTCATCGTGCTCACGTCGCCGGTGCTGCTCGTCACGACGATCCTGATTCTGCGCGAGTCGCGCGGGCCCGTGTTCTTCGTGCAAGCCCGAGTCGGCCGGGACGGCAAGACGTTCCCGATGATCAAGTTCCGCACGATGCACCACCACATGTCGGGCGACGCGCCGACGCCGCGCTCGTCCTACGACCCGCGGATCACACGCATCGGCCGTTGGTTGCGCCGCTACAGCCTCGACGAGCTGCCCCAGTTCTTCAACGTCATCGCGGGACACATGAGTGTCGTCGGGCCGCGCCCCGAGATGCAGTTCATCGTGGATCAGTACGGTCCACTCGAGCGCGAGCGGCTGCGCGTCAAGCCGGGCATCACGGGCTTGTGGCAGATCAGCTACGCACGCGCGGCGGCGATCCACCAAAACCTCGACTACGACCTCTACTACATCGAGAACCAGTCGCTGCTCCTCGACGTCGTCATCATCGCCCTGACCGGCTTCGCGGTGGTCAAGGGTTCGGGCGCGTATTGAGCCGCGGCGTGCGCGTACTGCACGTGATGGAGTGCACGATCGGCGGCACGCGCCGTCACCTCGTCGACGTGGCGGCGGGACAACGCGCTCTGGGTCTCGACGTGGCGCTCGCGGTCTCGTCGCTTCGGCAACCGTCGTTCGAAGCCGATCTCGCGCGCCTCGAGCAACTCGGCGTGCGCGTGCACCGTGTGCCCATGGTGCGCGAGCTGGCTCCGCTCGCCGATGCGCGGCACCTCGCTCGGCTCTGCCGCATCGTGCGCGCGGAGTCGCCCGACGTCGTCCACACGCATTCGAGCAAGGGCGGTGCGTTGGGACGATTGGCGTCCGTCCTCGAAGCTCGCGGCGCACGCGTCCACACGCCGCACACGTTCGCGTTCCTCTTCGGTGCGATGTTCGGCGCACCGAAACGCGCCTTGTTCCGCGCGATCGAGAGCGGTCTCTCGGCGCACACATCGCGCGTCATCGCGGTCTCGCCCTCCGAGGGGCGCACGATCGCAGCCTGCGGTGTCGTCGAGTCGAGCCGCGTGCGCGTCGTCCCGAACGGGATCGACGCGCGGCCGTGGATTGCCGCGAGACCCGCGCCGCGCAGCGAACTGGCCGCGGACACGCGCGGCCGCATCGCGCTCGTCGTAGGTTTGCTCAACGCGGCGAAAGGCCAGGACTTGATGCTCGGGGCGATGGCTTGTCCGGGCCTCGAGCGGCTATCCGTCGCATTCGCCGGGTCGGGCGAGGACGAGGCGCGGCTCAAGCGGCTGTGCGCCGAACTCGGGCTCGCGCAGCGCGTGCGCTTCCTGGGCTTTCGCGAGGACATACCCGCGCTACTCGCCGCCGCCGACTTCCTCGTGCTGCCCTCGCGCTGGGAGGGCCTGCCGTATGCCGTCCTCGAGGCCATGGCGGCCGCCAAACCCGTCGTCGCGATGCCGGTCGACGGCGCGATCGACCTCGTCGAACGCGGTGCGACGGGCGAGATCGCCGCCGCAATTGGCGTCGTCGAGCTGGCCGACGCGCTGCGCGTGCAACTCGGACGCAGCGACGACGAAGCCTTGGAAC
>JAYTBY010000724.1:0-2785 GCA_043736755.1 Planctomycetota bacterium
CAAAGGCCTGGTACTCAGCCCGAACGGCGCGTATGCGCCACGTTAACCAGCCATGAGCAGAGCGACGCAGATCGAGTTTGAACAGCTCGTCTCGAGGTACTACCAGATGATTGGTAGTAGCTTGAATTTGGCCGCCCCAACATTTGAGGAAAATGGCCTCTCAACAACATAGTCCCGGGGCTCACTGGCCCATCAAGTGAGGGGGTGCACAATGACACCGTCAGAGTTTCTCAAGACGATC
The DNA here is from genome assembly GCA_043736755.1 of Planctomycetota bacterium. Lineage (GTDB taxonomy): Bacteria > Planctomycetota > UBA1135 > UBA1135 > JAEUHZ01. The sequence continues at coordinate 242 of JAYTBY010000724.1, forward strand.
TACCTGGGTGACCGCGCTTGCAAGGCGATTGCTCTCGATGGATGGAGCAAGCGGGTCCTCGTTCATGTGAACGTGATTTCGAGGATTCGGGGCGACAGCGGTTCTTGGGACTTCTACACGGCTGAGGACATACCTGACGGTCGGCTCGTCTTCGAAGATGTGCTGCAAGTGCGGTTTGACCCAAGTGGTCCGCTACCAAACGACCTGATCAACGAGCTTGTGGTTCTTGAGCTCGTCGAGCAGGAACTGGGGCGGCCGGTCTACACCTTCAGGCTGTCCGTTGGCAGCGTCGACGATGTCGGCGGATCCACCGAAGTGATCGTCGAGATCAAAGCCAGGGACCTGTACCTTCAGGATCCAAGGACGCCAGCAAGGGAGATCCGGGAGTAGCGCGTCGACCGCGTGAATGCGCCAGCAGTAGCCGTTTGCCGATGCACATCTTCGCTCGGGCTCGATGCCGACGGCGTCGCAGTCGGCCCGCCGAGTTGCCGCCCGGCGCTTGAGGTTGGCGTGGCACGGCGCTGGCGACGTTTGAGCGAGCGCGCCCTGGTGGCGCTGCACACCGCCGCGAACTGGACTGGCCTCCGCCGTGTTCGTGCTCGTACCGCCGTGGCAGCGCGCTCTCCGTTCACCCCTATTCGCTCGGCTTTTTCGTCCACGGCCGCGCAGCCGCTCGCGCCTGTTCACCGCGCCCGCCACAAGTTCGAGCCCCAGGTGGGGGTCCGGGTCGGCCGTACGGCGAAGTCGGCGCTTCACGCGCAAACCGCTTCGCTCTCTCTCTCCGATCGCCGCGAGAGGACGCGCCTGAGGCCCGCCAAGGGCATCGCGACGCCTACGGTCGACGATCGCGCGTCCCGGCCACCCGTCGCGGGACATCGCGACGACCGAGAGCGCATCGCAAGTGGATGGCTCCCCGAGTAGGGCTCGAACCTACAACCCTGCGGTTAACAGCCGCATGCTCTACCATTGAGCTATCGGGGAACGCTCAGAAGCCGCGGAAAGGTACTTCCCGCGCAGCCGGAGTCAAGCATCCGACTCCGCCACCGATCGGCGGCCCCGCGCCCGCGAGTGAAGCGGAAACCGTTTCCGAGGCCCCGTTTCGGGCCCGAACTCGTCGCGAGGGGATCGAGACCCCCTGAACGCGGAGGAGCGTCGAGCTCACGTCGCACGCCCCGCTCGTTGTCGGCCCCGCCCTCCGGTGCCTTCGCAGGATCCCGCACCGCAAACGCACGACGCGATCTGAAGCCTGCTCGAGGCACTTCGGATCGTGGCTCAACCGAGCCCGAGCTCGGCCAGATCCCGGGGGAGAACGGCGACGGGCTCGCGCGGCACGGCCGTCATCGCGAACAGATCCAGGAACTGCTCGGGGTGACTCGGGCGACCTGCGGGAATTCCCGAACGGCGTGCGACCCAACCCACGACGGTCCGCGGATCCGTACCGGCTTCGCGCAAGCTCGCGAGCGACACGTCGTCGCTGCGTTTTGCGAGCCGTCGTCCCGTCGCATCGGTCACGAGCGGCACGTGCCACCAGCGTGGACGCGGGAGGCCGAGGGCTTCTTGGAGCAGGGCTTGTCGCGCCGCGCTCTCGAGCAGATCGTCGCCGCGCACGATCTCGGTCACGCCTTGGCGCGCGTCGTCGACGACGACGGCGAGCTGGTACGCGGGGCTCTGCGCCCGGCGGTAGATCGGGAAGTCGCCGACGTCGCGGGCGATGTCGTACGTGCGGCTCCCTTGAAGTTCGTCGACGATCTCCACGGGGCCGTCGCGCACGACGAAGCGCAGCGCAGGCGCGCGGCCGGTCGCGGACTCGGCCGCTTCGATCGAGGACCAACGCCCGCGACATGTGCCGGGATAGCGCGCGCCCGCTTCACCGGCGTGCGGCGCGCTCGCGGCGGATTGAATTTCCTTGCGCGTGCATGTGCACGGATACGCGAGGCCGCGCGCGAGCAAGTCAGCGGCGGCGGCGGCGATCGCGCTCTCGCCGCTCGATTGCAAGAGCGGTTCGCCGTCCCAGTCGAGACCGAGCCAGCGCAAGTCCGCGAGTGTCGCTTCGACGAACTCCGGGCGCGCGCGCTCGACGTCGAGATCCTCGATGCGCAGCACGATGCGACCGCCGCGACTCTTCGCGTGCCACCACGCGAGGAGGAAGCTGCGCGCGTGACCGAGGTGGAGATGCCCGGTAGGGCTCGGCGCGAGGCGACCGACGATGCGCGCTGCGTCCGCGCTTTGAGCCTGTGACGAATTCACGGGCTCAGCGTCGCGGAGCGGATCGTGCCCGAGAGCGTGTAGGCTCGATGTCTTCACACGCTCTCAGAGCTTGTGAAGTAATCACAAGCGACGCGCCGCGGAAGCGGCGCCACTCGTTTCTGAGAGGCCGTAGGCTCGATTTCTTCACGGCCTCTCAGCGAGTCGGAACGGAGACTGCGCGCAAGTCCTGCGCGGCGTTCACGGTCGAACCGGGAATCGGCGGGAACCCCAGCAGGTCGAGCGCCAAGTTGCCGGCGTCGGAGTTCCTGACCGGCTGCAGTCCATCGCCCGGACGTG
>JAYTBY010000725.1:0-2778 GCA_043736755.1 Planctomycetota bacterium
GCGCGGCGGCGTAGTAGCGCGGGTCGATCGTGAACAGCAGGTCTCCGCGCTTCACGAACTGGCCGCTCTGGAAATGGACTTTCTCGATGTGCCCGCTGACGCGCGGACGGATCTCCACGTCGTCGATCGGTCCGAGTCGGCCCGTGAACTCGGTGGTCTCCGCGATGTCGCGGATCTCGATGGCGGCGACGGTCACCGTGGGCGGAGGCGGCGGACCGGCCGGGGCTTGGCTGTCCAGGGAATCGGACGAGCAGGCCGCAGCGAGAACGGCGATGGCGAGGAGGGCGATCCGGGAGCGCTGAAGCGTAGATGTCATGGCCAGGGGGTCGTTTCGGACTCGGAAGTTGACTGGTCGCCTAGCGGCGTGAGCGGGGGGGGGCGCCGTCGTGGAGGAAGCTTCAGGCGCGCGCCGGCGCCAAAAGGAGGTCGAGGACCTGCCCGTGCATGCCGCGCAGGACTTCGGGGTTGTTCAGGACCTTGGCTTGGAACATGACGCCCATCGCGAGGGCGTGGAGAGCCCGCGCTTTGGCCGCGGGATCGGCGACGGGGATCGTGCCGTCGCGCTGGCCGTCGCGCAGGGTGCGTTCGAGCTGGAAGTGCCCGCGCTCCAGCAGGTCTTCGACCTTGCGGCGCAGACGCTCGTTCAACGTGCCCATCTCGGAGCCGACCGAGCAGAACGGGCAACCGGGCACGTGGCCGCAGGCTAGAAAGCGCTCTTTTTGCTCGACGTAGATCGCTTCGCACCAGCCCTCGATGCGCTCGAGCGGCTTGCGGTCGGGATGGAAGACACGGTCGAGAATGGGCTCGATGTCGCGCTGCCAGTGCAGTTCGAACGCCGCGACCGCGAGGTCCTCCTTCGAGGGGAAGAAGTGGTAGAAGCTGCCCTTCTTGACCCCCGCCGATCCGCAGATGTCGTCGACACTGACCGAGCCGTAGCTGCTCGCCCAGATCAGGTCGAGCGCGGCTTGGAGCAGCTTGTCGCGTGTGTCCGAAGGGCGTCCCATGGTGGTGATCGGCGGCGGTGATCGGCGGCGGGAAAGTGGAAAGGGGCAGCCGCTGAATCGCCCCCCGGACCGTAGCAGACTTGACCGAACGGTCAAGTAGCGCATCGGCCTGGCCCATTGATCGAGCACAAAATCTTCAAGATCAGTAGGTTGCGCCGCCAACCGACATCGGCCCGGTCCGCGATCGCTGACCCCCAGATGAGCCTCGAACCTCAACACCAGGGCATCCGTGCGCTCAGGCAGACGTCTTCAGGCGCGCACTCGACCGATGTGCCCCGGCGGTCGATGGAACCTGCAGCTCGCGCGCATGCTCGCCGGCCGCGAGTTGCGCGCCGGATCGAGCGCGACGCCGATCGAGCGGCATTCGTCGCGCGCGAATTGCCACTCGCGCGAACGCGCATCGCCTTGGATTCACCACCTCGAAGTGGTATTCCGCATTCGTTGCTGTGTCCCAGGGGGACGCTCCGCGACGTGCCGATCTCGGCCGCCGGAGCACCGCGCGCGCCGCGAGCCGTGAGGCTTGCGCGCCGCCTCCCTGCGCAGCGTGACGCCGACGCACCGACGGGGGGGCATGGGACAGAAGCGCAAGGCCGAGCAAGCGGCCAACGGATTCGACTTCGACGCGGAGGGCCTGGAGCCGCGCTCTGGGAAGAAGGTCCGTGCCTCGCGGTCCGGGTCGAGGCCCGCGAAGAGCGCTGGCCGAGGCGAGGGCCGTTCGGCGCTCGGCACGCGCTGGCGCGAGGTCCTGCGCGGCTTCCTGTTCGGGCGTGAGGTCGACGAGGAGACGCACTCGCGTCTGCGCGAACTCAGCGGACTCCTGATGGTCGGCGGCGCGGCGTTCCTGATGCTCGCGCTCGCGTCGTACGCGACGCCCTTCGACGATGTCGCGAACCGCGGTTGGAACTGGGCCGGACAAGTCGGCTTCTACCTGGCGAACGGCGTCAAGATCGCACTCGGGAACGCCGGCTTCTTCGTCGTGTTCCTGGTCGGAGCGTGGGGCCTGGTCCTGATCGGCGGGCGTTCCGTCTCGTTCGTTTCGTTGCGCGTCTTCGGCGCGATCCTGTTCCTGTTTTCGTTCGCGTTCCTGCTCCAGCACATGGCCGGTCCCGCATTGCAGGACGTCGGCGCCGGCTACGACAGCCGCATCGCGCCGTACGGTCCGGGCGGCTGGCTCGCGCTGACGTGGAATCCATTCCTCGTCGAGAAGTTCGGGAATCCAGGCCTTTTCCTGCTCCTGCTCCTCACGTCGCTGGTCTCGTTCCTGCTGGCGACGGAGATCGCGTTCCTCGCCGTGCTGAAGAGCTTCGGTGGATGGCTCGAGAAGCGTCGTGAGCAGCGCGGCGAGAGTCTGCCGGCCGCCGTGTTCGGCTACATGCGCGGCACGGCGTCGGGGTTGTGGGGCTTCGTCCGCGGCGAAGACCTGCGCGGTCGACTCGCGGCGGAAGGCGGCGGAGTCGTGCTCGACGAACCCGATTCAGAGAACGCCAAGGCGAAGCGCAAACCGCGTGCGAAGAAGGTCCCCGATCCCGACAACCCGGAGGGTTTGCCGGAGATGGATGAAGACGACCTCGAAGACGATTTCGAGGAGGAGCTCGAGGAAGACGACGAGTACGGCGAGGACCTCGATGAAGCCACGATTGCCGAATTCGAGGCCGAGGAACGTGCCGCGCGCATCGCAGCTGGCCAGCTCGCGGCGGTGACCGCGGAAGACGGCGACGACGAAGCGGCACTGCTGGACGACGACGAGGACGACGCCGTCCTCATCCCGCCCGCA
>JAYTBY010000726.1:0-2776 GCA_043736755.1 Planctomycetota bacterium
CACGCGATCACGGGCGAGACGGGCGCGGGGAAGAGTTTGATCGTCGGTGCGCTCGAGCTGTTGCTCGGGGAACGGCCGCGAACGGGGATCGTGCGCACCGGAGCCGAAGAGGCGCGTGTCGAAGGTCGGTTCCTGTTGCCGCTCGAGCACGCCGCTGGTCGTGATCTGGTCGAGGCGTTGCGCGAAGTGGCGCCGACCGTCCTCGAGGACTGGGCGCAACTTGGCGCGGGTGACGAGCGCGAACTGGTCCTCGCGCGCGCGGTCGGCGCGTCAGGTCGAACGCGCGCGTGGATCAATCATCGACCAGCGACGCTGAGTGCGTTGAAGCGCGTCGCGGGCCTGCTCGTCGAAATCCACGGGCAGAACGACCACCAGCGTCTGTTCGAACCGGTTGAGCAGACGCGAGTGCTCGACGCATTCGGATCGCTGGAGCCACTCGCTGAACGTTGGCGCGCGGCGCGAAGCGCGTACACAGCCGCGCGCGCGCAACTCGACGACTTCGATGCGCGATCGCGCGAACGCGCCGAACGGCTCGACCTGCTGCGGTTCCAAGCACAGGAACTCGAAGGCGCGCGGATCACGCCCGAGCAGCACGCTGATCTGCTGGCCGAGCGCGACCGTCTGCGTTGGGCCGAGGATCTTTCGCGCGACCTCGGCGGACTCGCGCGCGCGCTCGCGGGCGAAGAAGGCGGCGCCCTGGATGAACTGCGTCGCGCGCGCCGCGTCCTCGAGACGTGGACGAGCCGCGTGGGGGAGCTGCGCGATCTGCACGCCGAGATCGAGGGCGCGGTCGCGCATGCGGAAGAAGCGTCCGCTGGACTCGAACGCTTCCTGTCGAGCCTCGAAGTGGATCCTTCGCGGCTCGAACAGATCGAAGAGCGCCTGTTCCGCCTCGATTCGCTGCGCAAGAAGCACCGCACGGATGTTGCCGGTCTCGCCGAGCGCGTCGCGCAGATCGCGAAGGAGTTGGCGGAACTCGAAGCTCGGGACGAGTCCGTCGAAGTTCTCCAGGTCCGCGTCGAGAGTGCGCGCAAGACCGCGGCGACGCTCGCCAACGATCTCGCGAAGAAGCGCGCCGTCGCCGCCGCGAAACTTGCGAAGTCGGTGCACGAGAGCCTGGGCGAGTTGGGCCTAGGCAAGGCCGAGTTCCGCTACGCGCCGTCCGATGCCGACACGAAATCGCGCACGAACGACGTCGATCCGCCCGCGGCCGAGTTCTTCCTCGCCGCGAACCCGGGCGAGCCGTCCCGGCCTCTCCGGCACGTCGCTTCGGGCGGCGAAGCTGCGCGCATCCTGCTCGCCGTGCGCGTCGCGTTGGCGCTGAAGGCCGCGATCCCGACGCTCGTCTTCGACGAAGTGGACGCCGGCGTCGGCGGTCGACTCGGACCGCAAGTCGGCGAGCACCTACGGACGCTCGGCCGCGGTCACCAAGTGCTGTGCGTCACGCACCTGCCAGCGATCGCGGCACTCGCCGATCACCACTTCCGCGTGTCGAAGTCCGTGAAAGTAGGTCGAACGCACACCGAAGTCGTGAAGCTCTCCGGCGACGCGCGCATCGACGAGGTCGCCGACATGATCGCCGGCGGCGCCGCGCACGCGACGGCACGCGCCGAGGCGCGACGGTTGCTCGGGGCCTGAGGATTCTGCTCGGGTCCCCGCCGGCTGCGTGCCGATCCACGGTTCGACGGGTACACTCGAATTCGAATCGAATTCCATCCGGACACCACCATGCTCGATCTCAGCCGCGACATCCGATCTCTCACCGACTTCAAGACGAAGACCCCTGAGTTCCTCGCGCTGCTCAAGAAGAAGGAGCGCGCGATGCTGCTCACGGTGAACGGCCGAGCCGAAGTTGCGGTCATGAGCGCGGCCACGTTCCAGCGCGTGATGGAGTCACTCCAACTCCTCGACGGTGTGCGCGGGATTCGGGAGGGCCTCGACGACGTGCGTGCCGGCCGCTCGCGCCCGGCGGACGAATTCTTCGACAAGCTCCGCAAGAAACACAGGCTGCCCAAGCTGAAGAAATGACGTTCCGAGTCCACACGACGCGGCGCGCCGAGGACGACATCGAGGCCGTGTTCCGCTGGATCGTTTCGCAGGACGATCGGCCGCGCGAAGCCCTGCGCTCTAGTCGATGCAGTCCAGCGAGCGATCGCCTCGTTGCGCGAGCGACCTCATCGGTATCCGCGTGCGCCTGAGTCCGCCTGGATCGGCCGCGATATCCGCCGAACAATCGTGCTCCGCTACCGCGTGTTGTTCGTCGTGCTCGGCGATGAGGTTCAGGTCCTTCACGTTCGGCACGGGAGCCGACTCCCGGCAACTGGGGAGGCCCTGGGGGCTGCGCCGGACCCGTGATCGAAACGCTTTCGCCCGCGGAGCCGCCCTGAGTCCTGATCGAGAATCTCCGACAGAGGTCTCACGCGCGCTCTCACGTCGCCGTAGGCGCTCCGTGCGATGCCCACCCGCACCAGCCCGTCCCGGCTGCTCCTCGCGCTCGCCGGAACGGCGGGTCTCGTCGCGGTCGTCGCGTGGTGGATGGTGCCCGAGGGGCTTGGGCACGAACTCGTCGAATTCACGCGGGCCGCGCACGCTTCCGGCGAGCGGGAGCTGACCGGCAGTGAACTGGCCGAAGTGTCGTCGGCAACGCCCCGCACGAGCTCGCTCGCGGTCGCATTGGTGGAGTCGCCCTGCCTCGAGTACGCCCACACCTCGATCACGGGTCGAGTCGTCGACGAGTTGGGCGAGCCGGTCCCCGCCGCGAAGGTCGCGATCCTGG
>JAYTBY010000727.1:0-6022 GCA_043736755.1 Planctomycetota bacterium
GGTAGCGCCGATCCGGCTCGCGCTCGAGCGTCTTGAGCACGACCTCGTCGAGCCGCACGTCGAGCTCGACACGCTGACTCGGCGGCGGAAAACGCCCGACCGGAAGCTCGCCCGTGAGCAGCTCGTAGAACACGACGCCGAGCGAATAGATGTCCGCGCGGTGGTCTACTTCGAGCGGCGTGCGCCACTGTTCGGGCGCCATGTAGAGCGGCGTGCCCATGACCTGATCGATGCGCGTCAGATGCGGACTCATGGTGCTCTCGCGCACGACGCGCGCGAGGCCGAAGTCGAGGATGCGCACGCGCCCCGTGCGATCGACGAGCACGTTCTCGGGCTTGATGTCGCGATGGACGACGCCCGAATCGTGCGCGTACTGCAGCGCGTCGCACATCTGCGCGACGATCGCGAGCGCCTCGCGCGGCGACACGCGCTTCGCCGTGAGCATCTGGCGCAAGTCCGCGCCGTCGACGAGCTCCATCGCGAGGAAGAACCAGCGCCCCGCGCGTCCCGCGTCGTGGACCGCGACGATGCCGGGATGCTGCAGACCGCCGAGCGTGCGCGCCTCGCGCTCGAATCGCTCGGCGAAACCCGGCCGATTCGCGACGTCCTCGGCGATGATCTTCAGCGCGCACGCGCGGCCGAGAGCCTTGTGCCGCGCGCGAAACACGATGCCCGTCGCGCCGCGGCCGAGGACTTCGCCGATCTCGTAGGTCGGGAAGTCCGGCGCGACCGCCGCTGCGTCGAGCGTCGGTCGCGCGGGCGGCTCGTCCGTCGGTGTGCTCGACCCGATCTGTGCCGCCGCGATGCAGCGCATGCACACGCCGGCCGCGAGGGGGCCGCCGCAGCGGAAACAGGAGTTCGGGTTCATGGGTCTGGGGGGCCGAAGGGAAGTGACGGGCGCGACCCGCACGCGTTACCGACGATCTTCGGAATTCGTCTCGGCGAGAGCGCGGAGGACGGCATCGAGCTCGCCCGCAGCGTCGCCCTGATCGCGGACGGTGTCGGCGACCTCTTGGATGAGCGCGTCGCGGAAACGGCGACGGAGGCGGTGGACGGCGACGCGGTAGGCGCCGGGTTCCAATCCTGCGCGCGCTGCGCCGTCGGTTGTCTCGCCGACGGCTTGGAGTTCCGTGCGCAGGACGTCGAACAGATCGCCGCGACCGGTGCCGCGGTACTCGGTCTCGAGGTTCGCGAGCGCGCGCGCGACGAGTTCGCGCGCCCAAACAACCTCGAACGCCGCGAGCGGATCGATCTCGGACCCCGCGCACTCCGCGACGAAGCGCGTCTCGGCGTCGGAGAGATCGATGGCGAGCGCAACGCGTCCTCCGCCGCGTTTCTCCGCACGATCGTGCGCGCGGTGGTTCGCGACGAAGTTCTTGAACGCGACGCGGAGGAATGCCCGAAAGCGCGATTCACCGCGGACGACTCGTCCGAGGTCGCCGGTCTCGAGGAGTCGCGCGAAGAAGGACTGCACGACGTCCTCGGCTTCGTGATCGTTGACGCCGAGTCGCCGCGCGAGCGCGTAGAGCGGGAACCAGTAGGCCTGCGCGAGAGCACCGAGAGCTTCCCGCGCGCGCTCGGAATCCGCCGCGGCAGCGACGAGGCTCCAACGCGTCGTCAGGAATCGATTGTTCTGTGCGGGCATCCGACGCGGGCGATCGTAGCGAGCCGCGCCCCTTCCCCCGCGCTCACTGGCTGCGTTCGCTCGAGGACTGCCGGTCCTTCGTCGACCACTTGCCTTCGAGCTTGCGGGTGGCGCGGATCCCCAGAGTCGGACCCGTGTACGGGGGGTCCTCGTGGTCACGATGGGCGGACCGGGCCAATTCGGCGAAGCTTCCCCATCCGCCGCCACGCACCATGCGCTTCTTCTCTTCCGAGTCGCCCGGGCGGAGGCCATCACCGCGCGCCGGCGGTGAATCCGGATCCGACTTGAGGTCACGACACCACTCGAAGACGTTCCCGGCCGTGTCGTGGAGGCCGAACGCGTTCGCTCGGTACGAGCCGACCGGCGCATGGACAGCCCAGCCGTCATTCCAGGGTTCGCAGTCCTTGTCCAATCGCAACGAGCAGTAGGACTCGTCTCGGACGTTCGCTGCGTCGGCGAGCCGTTCGGGACTGTCGCCTGTCCACCAAGGCGTGCTCGTACCTGCGCGGGTTGCGTACTCGAACTGGGCTTAGGTGGGCAATTGAAGCCCGACATGACTCAGGGCCTTTTCGCCATCCAGGAAACTGACACTCTCGACCGGATTGCGCCGTGTGGCGATGCGTCCACCGCGAATACGGCCCGGGATGAGCGCGTTGGGCTCTCTGCCCGTGATGCGCCACCACTGAGCCAGTGTCACTTCGTGCTTCCCGATGAAGAAGGGGTCCAGGTCGACATCGACGAGCTCGGACTCGAATGGCGACGCCTGGAGATCGAAAGTCGGAGCTGTGTCATCTTCGCTCTGGGCCCCGATGAGCGTGTCACCTCCCAGCAAGAGTACGAGAACGATGCCGGTGTCCTCGGTGATTCGCAGCGTGCCATCCGCGCCGCGGTCCGGGACTTCGCCGCTGGCCTGATGCACGAACTCGAAAAGTCCGGAAGCCGGATCGCGACCGATCGGAACCAACCCGAGCTGGGGCTCGAGGTCCAGACCCTCGTACTTCTGCGAGTCCTGTCGAATCAACGAAAGTGCCCGAATCCAGGACTCGCGAGCTTCTGTACTTCCAATCGTGCGCTCACGAAGAGTTCGAGACGTCTCTGCCCACCTCCGAATTCGTGCGAGTCGACCGAGTTCTGGATCGTCCAGGACCTCCAGTTCGCCAACGAGCCGTGCCAGCGACTCATAGGAACCTCTTCGCTCTGGATCCTTGATCGCTGCGCGCTTTCGCCGGTCGAACTCCTGTCCGAGCGCACGCGCGATGGTGTTGAGTTTCTGCGCAGCCCGCCCCGCGATGCGCACTTGCTCCGGCTGGTCGGCCGCCTCGACCATGCGCTCGAGTCGTTGTACGTCGACGCGGGCCTTCGCTCCTTCTGGAGCTTCGTCATGCACGCGGCGGATTTCGGTGAGCGCCTCCTTGTCCATGCCTCCTGCAAAAAGCGCCCAAGCCAAGGTGTTACGCACGGTGTGGGCTTCCGTGGGGTCATTTGCGAGCGCGAGATCCAAGGCGCGCCTCGCCAAGGCCAACCCCACCATCTCACTCTCGTCTTCGAGCCTGTCGGGATCGGCCAAGTTCCCCGCTTGTTCGTTGAGACTGCTCCAAGACACCTGCTTCTCGTCGATCCGGACTGTCCGCTCGTCGAAGCGAGGTTCGGGCTGGCCCGATCGACACGCGTGGATCGAAGCCTGCCAACTCGCGAGTTCGCGGAGACGATCGATGCGCGCGAACTTGGGGTCCTTCGCGATCAATGCGCCGACTTCCTCGCTCGTCATCGGACGCGCGTCGGCGGCGCGGCGATCGAGTTCCCTACGCAGTTCATCGAGGCCCGGGATGTCGGCGCTGCCCGCGAGCAATTCTTCTGCCTGTGCGATCCAGGAATCGAGCGCCTGGAGCGCCTCGGGCAACCGACTTCCGAGGGCATCCCCGTCCTTGCGTAGCGTGTCGAAGCGGGACACCGCGTTCGAGAGCCGCCGACTCAGCGCTTCCGCGCGCGCGCTGTGAACTGCGTACGCAGCAACCCCCGCGGCGATGACGAGCCCGGCGGATCCACCGACCACGAGTTCGCGTCGCCTGCGCGCCCACCTCCGCAATCGATACCCAACCGTCGGCGCACGCGCCTGAATCGGATCGCCGGAGAGGAACGCCTCGAGATCCGCTGCCAGCTCGACAGCCGTCGAATACCTGCGCGCCGGATCCTTCTCGATCGCCTTGTGGACGATGTGCGCGATCTCGATCGGGAGGCGCGGCTCGACCTTCGACAGGAGCTTCGGTTTCTCGCGCAAGACCTGCGTGATCAGCCGCGGTTCCGTCTCGCCGTCGAAGATCGGACGTCCCGCGAACAGCTCGTACATCGTCGCGCCGAACGAGTAGACGTCGATGCGCCGATCGACCTCGACGAGGTGCTTCTGCAGTTGCTCCGGCGCGATGTACCGAAGCGTCCCGAGGAACGCGCTCTTGTCCTTCGTCAGCGTGACCGTCGCGTTCTCGATCGCGGCGAGCCCGAGGTCCATGATCACGGCGCGCTCGTCCGGCCACGTGACCATCACGTTCCCGGGACTGATGTCGCGGTGCACGATGCCGTTCTCGTGCAAGTGCGCGAGGCCGCGCGCGGCCTCGCGCGAAGAAGCGCGCCATCTGACGCCAGCGGTCTTCGCCCTTCCCCGTCGTTGCGGGTCGACGCAGAACAGCGGGCAGGCCGGGGAACAACTCGGACCGCTCGCCGCGCGTGAACTCGAACGCGCTCGACACGGCGGATTCGAAGTCGGGCGAGCTCGACAGCGCTTTCGCGACCTTGCCCAGGTCGGCGCCGTCCACGAACTCCATCGCGTAGTAGTGCGTCCCGCGCGCTTCGCCCGACGCGAAGATCTTCACGACGTTCGGGTGTTCGCACTTCGCGAGCGCGCGGACTCCGCGCTGGAATCGACCGACGGCGATCGGATCCTTCGCGCGATCCGGCGGCAGCATCTTGAGCGCGACGGTGCGGCCGAGGCTCGTCTGTCGCGCGAGGTAGACGGCGCCCATGCCGCGTTCGCCGAGCTTGCCGAGCACTTCGTAGTCGCCGAAACGGCGCTCGTCCACGGGGGCTTCGGGGCCCGCGTCGACGGCGGTCTCGCTCGCGCCGAGCAGGGTTTTCAGCGCGGATTCCGTGCCCCCGAACGCCTTCTCGATCTCCGCGCCCGACAGCGTTGCGCCCGACGCGTAGTCGAGGTACTCCGCGCGCCGACCGAGCCCGTTGAAGCACCACAGCCGCTCGGCCTCGTCGTCGAAGAGCAGCCACGGATGCAGCGCGCGCCACGTCGTGCCCTGACGCAAGTAGAGGCGCCGCGGCAACACGGTGTCCGGCACGCGCGTCGTGCCGCCGTCGACGACGACGGGCGTCTCGGTCGAGAGGTCGAGCGCGCGCTCGACGCGACCGCCGCTCGCGTCGAGCGAGACCGAGTCGACGTGCGCGAGCATCGCGTCGTCGCTGAGGAACAAGTGCTCGCGCCACGCGACCTCGAGTCCCGCGAGAAGTGCGCGCCCCGCTTCCTCGTAGAAGGAGGGCTGCCGCGCGGATCCGTGTCCGAGGACCTTGTTGCGATACGCCGGCAGCGCATCGAGCAGATCGCGCGGTGAGATCGCTCTACGCTCGGACCGCGTGCCCGTCGCCGCTCCGGTGAGCGATGCGAAGAGAGTGAGCAACGCCAGATCGCCGAGCGGCCGATCCTTCGTCTTCAGCGCCGCGCACCACTGACCGACGCTCGCGCGCGCGAGACTGGCCGCGTTCGCCGGTGGCGCCGCAGCGACACCGAGACGAACCGAGACCTCCCACGCGAAGTAGGCGGTGTCGTGACGATCCTTCGCCGACTTCGCATTGAAGCTGCGGCGATGGAGGCGAGCGACGGGGAGGGGCAGGCGAACTGTGTCACGAGCGCGGGATCGACATCATGCGGGACACGTCGAGATCGAGCCAAGTGGGAGCCGGCTCGACCTGAAGGGTACGCGGCGAGTCAGGCCCGCCCGAGCAGCTTCTTCGCCCATTCCTCGCAGTGCGCGGCCACGTCGTCGACCGGCGGGCGTTCGGCGGGGTCCTTCTCGAGCAGCGCGTCGACCAGCTCCGTGCATTCCGCGCCGAGATCCGGCCGCAGTTCGGCGATTGCGACGGGCATCGCGCGCTCCAACGCGTCGAGCCGCTCTTCGAACGTGGCGGCGTCGAGCATCAAGGGTCGGCGTCCAGCCCACCACTCGTAGAGGATCACGCCGAGCGAGTAGAGATCGGCCTCGCCGCCGACCTTCTTGCCCGCGGCCTGCTCGGGCGCCATGTACGCGATCGTGCCCGCGACCAGCGCGGGATCGAGCACGCCGGCGGGCGAGATCGCGAGGCCGAAGTCGATCAGGACCG
>JAYTBY010000728.1:0-6021 GCA_043736755.1 Planctomycetota bacterium
GTCCACCTCACACTCGCCCGACTCGCGCGCGACGCGGGCGACACAACCACTTCGGAACGCCACCTCGCGCGCTATCGCGAACTCGGTGGCACGAAGGAACCCTGACCGCACTCGAGTCTTCAGGGACTCGCGGGGGGAGTTTCGCTGCACTCAACAGGCATCGGTCGCGAGACGCGCGCCTCTGCACCCTATCCCCGCTCGTCACGAAGCGGTGCTCACACTTCGGTCCCGGGCGCTAGAGGATTGCGGCTCGGCGGTCGGGATCCCTATCGAGTGCCGTTAGGGGTGGCCGCGATGTCGCCCGTGGAAGTCCGGTGTACCGAGCCTCGGATCGCCGAGCGTTTCACACGCTCGTGGCGTCTCACGTCGTTGCAAGCCAATCGGCCACCGGATGCCGCCGCTTCATTCTCGCGCGGGAATGCGGAGTTTTTCGAGAATAACCCGCGACCGCGACGCGGCTCGGAAGTCCTCATCATCGAGGACGCCACATGCCGACCACTGCCCCGCCGATCGTCTTGTGCTTACTCGTCTGCGACGGCGTCCACACCGATCCGCGTTCGGGGAAACGCTTCTTGCTGGGCACGATCACCGAGTTCCAGGTCCAGCACGAGTTCGGGCTCCCCGGCGAAGTCTGGGTCCACACCGAGATGACGAACGGGCACGGCCGGACCCCGATCGAGATCCGGATCAGCCGCCTCGATCCCGGCGACCTGCTCGGGGAGGAAGTACTGCGCGCGGGGTTCGAGCTCTACTTCCCCGAGCCACGCGACGTTCTGTACTTGGCCGTTCGCATCGCAACGAGCTTCTTCCTGCGGTCTGGAGAGCACTGGGTTACGCTTCTCTGCGAGGGAGTGCCGTTGCTCGAGCGAAGACTCGAGGCCCAGGCTCCACCCGGAGAACTCGCACGAAAGTTGAACTTCAGCGCTTCGAAGAGATCCCCAGCCGACACGCCGACGGTGGGCGTGAGTACTACTACGAGTTCCATGTGAGCCGCGTCGGCCCGCCGCTCGTCGGCCCCCCGGCCCATTCCTTCGATCCGCCGGCGGGCCAACAGAGGCACTCAGCGATTTCACGGCCGATCCGGCCTCCTCACGGTCCGCGCACGCGTCCGTTCGATCGCGCGGACGTAAACGACACGGCGGGTTGAACGCCGGCCGCGCGGGTATCAGAGCCTGCGAAAAATCACAGGCGACGCGACGCGCAAGCGGCGCCACTCGTTCCTGAGAGGCCGTAGGCTCGATTTCTTCATGAATTCTCAGCGCTTGGCACTCGATTCGATCTGCGCGAGCAGCGCGCGCGTGACGCCGACCCATTCGCCCTGCGGACTGATGCGCAGGTAGTCATCGAGCACCTTGCGCGCTGCCGCCGATTCGCCGCGGCGCAGTTCGGCCTGCGCCAAGTTCACGTGGACGGGCTCCGGCAATTCGAGACCTTCGCGCGCGGCGAGTTCGAGCACGCCGCGCCACAACCGCGCTGCTTCGGCCGGATCGTCGCGACGAAATCGCACGAGCGCCAGGTGGTTTTGCGCGGCGATCTCCTCGGGCCACAAGTCGAGCGCGGCGCGGAACTCGGCCTCGGCGCGCTCCAGCTCGCCGGCCTGGAAGGCTGCGACTCCGGCGTCGGTTCGCGCACTCGCGGCCTCGGCCAGGATCTCCGCGGCGCTGCTGAGTTCTTCGTCGGAGAGTCCAGCCGCGCGCGCCGACAGGAAGTGGTCGATCGCGCCAGCCTTGTCGCCGGCGAGCAGGCGCGCAAAACCCGCGCGTTTCTCGAGCAGTGCGAGCTCCGACTCCAAGGGTTGCCCCTCCGCGATCAACGCGCGCAAGCCAAGCAGCGCTTCGCCGTACTGCCCCGACGCCGCGAGGCAGTCGCCCAAGAACCGGCGCGCATCGACGTCCGCTGGATCGTGCGTGAGCGACGCGCGCGCCGCCGCGAGGGCTTCGGGCAACTTGTCGGCCTTCACGAAGCCTTTCGCGACGAGCAAGTGAGCTTGTCCGAGCGCTCGATCGGCGAACGGCAAGCTCGGATTCGCTGCACGCGCCGCGAGCAAGGCCGCGAGCCCGCGATCCGCGCCGTTCTCGCGCGAAACCCAGGCGATGCCGCGCGCGCGATCGAGCTCGGGAGCCGCACCGCAGGCCTTCGTGCCGCTCGTGATCTCGATCCACGCCGTGTCGAACGCGTCGCGTGCGACGTAGATCTCGGCCGCGGTCGCATAGGTGTCCGGGTCGTTTGGCCGCGCGGTTTTCGCGCCCTCGACGAGTCGCATCGCATCGACGCCGCGCCCTTCGAGGTTCGCGAAGCGCGCACGCAAGAGCACGCCTTCGGTGCCGGCTGATTCCGCGGCCGGAAGCAGAACTCGCGCTCGATCCAAGTCGCCGAACTCGATCGCACGTCGCAACGCGACGACGTCCGCGGCCGTCGAGCGTGGTGCGCGATTCGACACAGACGTGCGGACGGCAGCTTCGACCGTGGTCGCGTTCTGAACGGGAACGACCGTCGGAGCCCGCGAGCACGCTGCGAACACGACCAGCGGAACGGACCAGGCAACGCGCATGCGCACAGGATCCACGATGCGCGCGCGACCGCCAAGCTCGATTTGTGCGCGCCGGAACTCGTGAGCGGGAGGGGCGCGGTCCGCGCCTCAGCACCTGTGAAGAAATCACAGGCGACGCGCCGCGGAATCGGCACCACGCACATCCGAGAGCGCGTTGGCTCGGTTTCCTGAACGGCCTGTCAGACCTTCTTCGGCGCCGGCATGTTCACCGCCGCCGACTCGCCGCCGAGGAGCGACTTCACCATCTCGTACAGCACTCGCACCGGCCCGCCTTGCGGGTTCCAGTATTCGCCACGCTCGACCTGCATCTCGATCAACGCGATGGTCGGATCACTCGGACCTTCGGGGAACCAGACCAGCCATTCGGGCTTGAAGAGCCGCGTGATCCGCTCGGGATCGCGATGGATCCGGGCGATCGCGGAGATCGAGAGGTAGGAGCGGTCCTTGCTCCGGAAACAGCTCACGCCGACTTGATGCTCGTGCGCGATTTCGTCGGTCTTCGCCGAGTCGAGGGACGTCACGAACCACAGGTCGCACGGAAGTTCCGCGACGGGTGCTTGGATTGCCATCGGCCGCGCACGCAAGAGCCCCATCGGCGTCACCGTCGTCAGCATCGCCGTGTCGAAGGACTGCAGCATGTCCTTCAGTTCGTCGATCGCTCCGCGCTCGGCGACGAGATTCGCGGCCGTTGGATTCGTCGTACGCATGATTGGACCTCGAGAGGGGTTGGAGGGCGGCGCTCGGATCGCCGGAACGCAGGATCCGAGCCAGGCCGCTCGTCGATCACATCGCAAGGGCAACCCCTGTGCCGCTCACTGCGATCCGTGATCTTGCTGCGGGCCCGTGTACCCCGCGACGCCAAGCGTGCGACTTGTAGAATCTGCGGGTCGTCCGGTGCACCTCGTGCGTGACGAGCACCCGTCGCGGAGCACGCGTCGAACCTTGCGCGTGGGTCGTCGCTGCGCAGAACGGACTCGCGCCCGCATTCGTGTCGTCGCTGACATGTTCCGCGCTCCGTGGCACGAACGGTGCTGTCACTCGATCGCGAGCATGCGCGTCTCGCCCCGCGCAGTAGGCCGGGGGGAATCGCGCGGAACGTGTGCTCGATTCCCAGTCCAACACACGTCACGAAGGAGCCCCAATGGCCTCGATCGAGAAAGACATCGAAGTGCAAGTGCCCGTGCGCACAGCCTACGATCAGTGGACCCAGTTCGAGGAGTTCCCGAAGTTCATGGAAGGCGTGAAAGCCGTCCGCCAACTCGGTGCCAAGAATCTCGAGTGGCACGCCGAAGTCCTCGGCAAGGACGTCACGTGGACATCCGAAATCGTGCAGCAAATCCCGGATGAACGCATCACGTGGAAAAGCACCTCGGGAGCATGGAACGGAGGCGCCATCCGCTTCGAGTCGCTGTCCGCCTCGCGCACGCTGGTCTCCTTGCTGATCGAGTACGAGCCGACCGGCGTCGCGGAGAACGCGGCGAGCGCGCTTGGACTCGTCTCGCTGCGCGTCGAAGGCGACTTGAAGCGGTTCAAGGAGTTCATCGAAGAGCGCGGTCGGGCCACGGGACAGTGGCGCGGCGAGATCCACGGCCAGCGCGTCACGAGCTGATCCACCCCGGGATCGATTCCAAACGAACGGCGGCACTCCCAACGGAGCGTCTGCCGTTTCCCGTCTTCGCGCCGCGGGCGGAGTCGTTGCCCTCGGATCGTTTCGGTGTGCCGTGCCTCGATGCGACGGCGAGCTCGAGACGTGCACGTCGTGCGGCGCCGGAGGACTCGGTGTTTGCCGCGGATTCCGTAGAGTCCTCGCGGCCGCGTGCTCGCGACGCGGACCGATCCGACCCGCTGCCCCCATGCCGACCGCTGCTTCTCCCTCGATCCGCACGTGGCAGCAGAAGCTCGCGCGTGCGCTCGTCACCACGCTCGTCTTGTTCGGACTGCTCGAAGTGTCGCTGCGCGTGACCGGTTTCCGCTTCCACGGTCTCGACCTCCCGATCGCCATCTGGAATCCCGACGAGGACAGGGCGCTCGACGATGCGAACGCACTGCACCGATCGAGTTTGATTTCGTTGTGGGAGCCGCGTCCGGGTGCCTCGATCCCGTGGGGTGCGCGCGAAGTCGTGAACGAAGGCACGTTCCGCGGTCCGGAGATCGACGCGGCTCGCGAACCCCGCGCGCTGCGCGTCGCGACGCTCGGCGATTCGAGCACGTTCGGTTACGGCGTCGCTTGGGACGAGTGCTGGTCGGCACGGATCGCGTTCGACGCACGAGCGCGCGGAATGCCGATCGCAGTGATCGACGGCGGAGTCATCGGCTTCACGATTCGACAGGGAATCGAGCGCTACAAGGCGCGCGTGCGACCCTTGCGGCCCGACGTCGTCGTCGCGGCGTTCGGCGCCGTGAACGAACACACGTTGGCTCCGGGCGAGGTGCCCGACGCCGAGAAGCTCGTTCAGCAGCGCGCGCGCTCGACCGTCGTGTCGCGCAGCGCGCGCTGGGTGCGCGGAGCCGTGCGCGTGCTCCACCTCCTCGATTGGGTGCGCTGCGAATTCACGAACGCGAAGGCCGAGCGGCTCGCGGCCTGGACTGTGCGCGAGCAGAATCGAACGCTCGGCATCGAGGTCATGGGCGCACTCGACTACGCCGCGCCACGGCGCGTATCGCCGACGGAGTTCGCGGAAGCGCTGGCGGAACTCCGCCGCGAGGTCGAAGCCGACGGCGCGCGATTGGTCCTCGTCTCGATGCCGCGATCGCCCGGGACAGAGGAGCTCTCGCCGATCCTCCCCGAATACACACGCGTCCTCGAGGACTTCGCGCGGACGTCGGCGGTCCCGCTGGCGGACGTCCGCGGTGCCTTCCGCGACGAGGCGCTGGCCGGTCGCGGCGACGGCCTGTTCCTGGCGGGAGATCGCTGGCATCCGACCGCGCGCGGCCACCGGTTGCTCGCCGAACGTGTCGGGCCGCTCGTCGAGGCAGCGGCCGCGCGCTGAGGCAGCGGCAGCGCGTTGAGACAGCGGCCGCTCGTCGGGGCAGCGGCCGCGCGCTGAGGCAACGGCCGCGCGCCGTGGCAGCAGCAGTGCGCTGAGAGCCGATGCTGCGATCGGTGGCCATCGGGGTCGGACACGGGAATCCAAGACCGTTGGGTCGTGGATTTCCGTGTCGGACACCTTCATCCACCAACCCGACGCGTCGCGACTTGTTAGACATCTAGGCATGGACGGCGAAACGCCCGAACGGGAAGGCGAACGAGACCCGCGCGACGAACTCGGCCGCCTCGCGCGCGGTTTGCGCAAACAGGCTCAACGGCGTCGCCGACTCGGCGGCGCATTGCCGGGCGAGACCGCGGTGCCGAAGTCGGGAGCGCCGCTCACTCCGAAAGCGCCGCCAGCGGCCAAGAAACCGTCGATTCCGAGCTCGCCGACGACTCCGCCGCCGCGCGGCGAGCCGACTGCGCCGCGGAGCGAGGACAG
>JAYTBY010000729.1:0-6014 GCA_043736755.1 Planctomycetota bacterium
GCGGAATCACGCCTGGCGCAACTCGCGAAGGACGCGAAGGGCGTCGCGGATCTCGAAGCGAAAACCACCGCGGAGGCGACGAGACTGGCCGAGCCCGAGCGCGCGGCGGAGCGCGAGGCCGCGAAAACGTGGTCGCTTTTCGTGAACGCGGTAGCGAAGAAGAAACCGTTCGAAGCAGCGAACGTTCAGAAAGCCGAAGGCCTAGCGAAGAAGTTCGTCGGCACGAAAACGGCCGATCGTGCGGCACGCTTCAGCACGCTGTCGAAAATCAAGGCCGCGAGCGGCTGAAGACGGCCCGCGAGGCCGCGAAGTGCTCGGGGTTTGGACCCTCGCGGATCCAGGTGGCACCGCTGCGTAGCGCCCGAGCAGTCAAGGAACTCGACCGCTCTCTCTTCAGCGGTCCAACTCGAAGCTCGGCGCGTCGGCATGGATCCGCGCGCGGATCATTCCGCGTCGCGGCGTGCCGTCGAGCAGGATCCGCGACAGCGGGCCTTCGATCTCGCGCGTGACGACGCGGCGCAATTCACGCGCACCGTAGTCGCTCGAGAAGCCGCGATCGACGACCCACTTCGCGACGGCGGGTGTGAACGCGACTTTCAGTCCGCGACGTCGTGCGCGGCCGGCGAGTTCGCCGAGCTGGCGTTGCGCGATGCCGACCGCCGTCTTCTGGTCGAGCTCGCGGAACACGACGGTCTCGTCGATTCGTCCCAGGAATTCTGGGCTGAAACTGGCTTCGAGCGCTTCGCTCGCGATGTCCGACAGCGCTTCGTGCGCAATCGTCACGTGGCGCTCGAACCCGAGGCGGCGGCGCGCTTGGATCATCTCGCGCGCGCCAGCGTTGCTCGTCATGACGATCAGCGCGTGCTCGAAGCTGACCGTGCGGCCCTTGCCGTCCGTGAGGATCCCATCCTCGAGGATCTGCAAGAGCAAGTTGTGCAACCGCGGGTGCGCCTTCTCGATCTCGTCGAAGAGGACGATCGTCTCCGGGTGTTTCGTGAGCGCCTCGGTCAGGAACCCGCCGTCCTCGTGACCGACGTATCCCGGCGGCGCGCCGATCAGCTTCGACGCTTCGTGCGCGAGGCCGTACTCAGAGCAATCGACGCGGACGAGTCCCTTCGGATGCGTCTTGTGATCGGCGAAGAGTTCGGCCGCGAGCGCGCGTGCGAGTTCCGTCTTGCCCGTGCCCGTGCGTCCGACGAACAAGAAGCAGCCCAGCGGTCGGCCGGGTGCCGCGAGTCCAGCCGCGGTCTTCTCCACGGCGCGAACCACCTTCTCGATCGCTTCGTTCTGCCCGAGCACGCGTCGTGCGAGTCGTTGTTCGAGGCCGCGCGCGCGCTTCGCCAAGCGATCGTGGAAGTCCGCGGGCCTGTTCGATGCCTCGGCCGGCATGGTCTGGTTCTCGGGCGTCTCAGGCGTCTCGGTTGCCGACTTCGGCTCGCCGCGCAAGCGAACCGTGTGGATGTCGAGGGATGGATTCACCTCGATGCACAGCTGGTAGAGCAGGTCCTCGGCGAGCAGCGGATCGTCCGGGCACAGATCGTGGAGACGCGCGCCGAGTTCCGAGCGGTAGTCGGGCACGCAGGCGTTCACGACGAGGCGCCGATAGGCCGTGCGATTCAGCCGCTCGTGCGCATCGACGTCGAGCGCGCTCGCGTCGCACACGACGATGCGGACGAACGTGTCGGCGGGCTCGAAGTAGCGCCAGACGGCGCGGCTCTTGATCGGGATCACGGAGGGGGCTCGTGCGTCGCACCTGGGACCCGGGGGCGGGTGGGAGGCGCGACGTCGGAACGGATCGGCCCGATCCCCGCCGGACTTGATGCGCACAGGGAAGAAACCGGACCAACGCGGTTGGCGCGTCCGGTGTCGAGGCCCGATAGGATGCCGCGACAGGCATGGACTCAGGCTTCGACACACGTTTTCTAGCGACGCTCGTTCAACGCGGCCATCTGCCGCTCGAGATGGCGCGCGCGCTCGATCCCGAGCTGCGCGCGGGTGCACGGATCGACGAGTTGCTCGTGCGCACGGCGGGTTGGACCAAGGAATCGGTCGCGCGCGCACGGCGCACGGAAGCGGGCGCGAAGCCTGAGATCCCGGGTTTCGACGTCATCCGTCGCGTCGGCACCGGCGGAACGTCCGACGTCTTCGAGGCGCTCGATCGCAAGACGAACGAGCGCGTGGCGCTCAAGGTGTTGCTCCCGACCGCGGCGCGGAATCCCGCGACGCTGAAGTCCTTCGTGAACGAAGCGCGGCGGCTCACGGAACTCTCTCACCCGCACGTCGTGAAGGGCCGGGGCTTGGCGAAGTTCTCCGGTTTCGCGCCGGGTGCGTTCGTCTACTTCGCGGTGCTCGAGCTCGTCGACGGCTCGACGCTGCTCGAACGCCTCGACGAAGGGGAGCGCTTCGAAGAGGCCGAGTTGCTCAGGATAGTCGGTCAGGTCGCGGATGCGCTCGACTACCTGCACGCGCAGGGCGTCGTGCACCGCGATGTGAAGCCGGGCAACTTGATGCTCGCGTCGGACGGCACGCTCAAGTTGATCGATCTCGGCTTCGCCGCGGGCGCGGGCGAGCGCTCGGCCGAGGGCACCGCGTCGGGCACGAGTGCGTACTTGGACCCGCAACGCGCGCAGGGTGGCGCTGCGGCAGACTTGCGCGGTGACGTGTATTCGCTGGGCGTGACGCTGTTCCACTTGCGCGTCGGGCGCTTGCCTTTCGAAGCGACGGACGACCACGAGCTCTTGCGCCAACACGTCATGGCGTCCTTGAGTTCCCCCGAGATCAAGTCGCGCGGCGTCTCGCCACACTTGCACTACTTGATCGAACGCATGATGTCGAAGGACCCCGAGCACCGCTTCCAGAGTTGGGCGGAGCTGCGCCGCGAGGTCACCGAAACGCGCGCCACGCTGGCGAAGATGTCGGCGATGGATCAACCCGACGACGGCTCGTCGCGCAAGGGCCCGCCGCGGCGACGTCGTTTCTAGGCACGATGAACCTCCAGCGCGATCCTGGGCTCGAGGGCGCCGTGCCGTTCCGCTTCGCGTGTTCGCGTGGCGGTCATTGCTGTTCGGGCGGGAACGGATACGCCTGGGTCGAACTGGACGAGATCGAAGCCCTCGCCGAAACGCTGGCGATGACCAGCGAGGCTTTCAGCGGGCTTCACTTGCGTGAAGCTCGCGATCCGCGCACCGGAGTTCGTCGCCCGGCCCTGCGCGAACGCGACGACGGACGTTGCACGCTGCTCGAAGGTCGCAACACGTGTCGCGCGTACGACGCACGACCGCGGCATTGCCGCGACTTCCCCTACTGGCCGAGCGTCATGAAGGGGGGCGACGGGTTCGAGGCGGCGCGCTCGGCCTGCCCGGGTATCGCTGTCGTCGTCGATCCAGATCACGCCGAGCCGGCGTTCGCGCGTCTCGCACGACTCTATGCCGAGCTCGATGACGCCCCGCGAGGAGAACGCGCTTCCGCCGAGCCATCGGACTGTTGTTCGGACACGAATCGTGCCGACGATCTCTACATGAGCGCCCTCGAAGCCGACTACGCCGCGCGGAACGGCGGGCCCGAGTCCGGCTGTCGACTCGGTCCCGCGCGCCCGCTCGGCTGCCGCATGAGCCGTTCGGGCGAGGCGGAATGCGCTGAGGCGCGCGCTCTGGTCCGCGCCATCGAGCGCGAGACGAACTACCCGCCGGCTTACGGCGAGGCGCGCGCTCTGCTGCGCGCGCGGGGCGTCACACGGGAGGATGCGCCGTGAAACCCGCAGCCATCGCCATGGCCGGACTCTCGCTGGGACTCGGCATGGCCGTCGTTCTCTACTTCCGCGAGCCGCTGCGCCCGAAGCTGAAGCCCGCGGAGTGGAGCCCGCGCACGCACGTCGACGACGAACTCGCGCTGCCGACGCGGCGAACCGCGGTGAACTCCGCGGGCTCGACGAGCACGAGGCCCGCGGTCTCCGAAGCACCGACGCGCGGTGTCGATCCGATGTGGGCGCAGAAGAATCGCATGGCGATCCAGAAGCTCGAAGCCGGCGCTCTCCAAGAAGCCGCCACGCTGTTCGAGGAGTGCGTCGCCGCCGTGCCGAACGAAAAGGTCTTCCGCCAGAACCTGGCCGAAGCACTCGCGCGCCTCGGATCGGAGCACTGGGACCGCGGCGGAACGGCCGGACAGACGACCGGCATCGAGCACATGCAGCGTGCCGCGCTGATGGCTCCCGATCGCCTGGACATCGCCAAGCGACTGGCGGACATGCTCGCGCTGGCGAAGTCCGAGGAAGGGAATTGGACGGAATCCTCCGGCCATTTCGACCTGTCCTACGACGGAGCGCGCGACGACCTCGCCTTCCGCACGACGGAGATCTTCGACGTGCTCGAAGGTGCCTATCTCGACTTCACCGAACAGTTCGGCATCGATCCCGTGGCCGACGGCCGCGCGCGGATTCGCGTCGTGCTCTACAAGCGCGATGGCTTTCACGGGGCGACCGGAATCGGTCACTGGGCCGGTGGGCTCTACGACGGATCGATTCGCGTGCCGCTCGAGGACCTCGGACGCGAGCGCCGTTCGCTGCGCCGCGTCCTGCGGCACGAACTCGTCCACGCGTTCGTGCACGAAGCCGGCGGTCGCAGTGTGCCGGGCTGGCTGAACGAAGGGCTCGCACAACTGCTCGAGGACCTCGATCCAGCGATGCAAGGACGCAGCCTCGACGCCGCACGCGCGAAGCTTGGCCATGCGCCGATCGCAACGCTCGAAGAGCTCGGCGGCAGCTTGGGCGCGGTGGGGGACGACGCCGCGATCCAACGCGCGTACGCCGCGGCGCTGCTCTTCGTGGACTTCGTCGCGAAGCAACACGGCGACCGCACGCCATTCGCGATGGTCCAGGGGTGCAAAGCGGACGGCGCGCCCGCACCCGCTTTCGAGCGCGCGACAGGGCTGACCCTCGCGACAGCGTTCGAGGACTTCCGCGCCGCGGCACGGCGGTAGGTTCGTCCTGATTCGGAGGTCGGAGCCAGCGCGCTCTTCTGTCGCGGGCGGGAAGGGCTGCCCGCGGCCGCGAACTCGTCCGATTCACGAGCCTCGGCCGCGCGCATGGACCGCTCCAAAATCCCCGAGATTTCGCTCGCTCACGTGCGTCGCTAGACTCGCGACTCGGAGCTCGACACCGCGCGCCGGCGGAAGGCCTCCGCCCGCGCCGCGCGGAATCCTGCGAGCTCCACGCACCATCCATCGACGGAGATCCACCATGCACGTTCACGAACTCATGACGCACGCGCCCGCCGTGTGCACCACCTCGGACCATCTCACCCGCGCCGCGCAGATCATGTGGGAGCGCGATTGCGGCTCCGTCCCGGTGATCGACGCCAACGGGCAACTCGCTGGCATCGTCACGGACCGTGACCTCTGCATGGCGGCCTACACGCAGGGCCGTGCGTTCCACGAGATCCGCATCGCTGACGTCATGTCCAAGGTCGTGTTCACGGTCGGGCCCGACTCGCTCGCGGCCGACGCGCTCGAACTGCTGAACAAGAAGACCGTGCGTCGTCTGCCCGTCGTGGACGCGAAGGGGCGGCTGCTCGGGATGCTTTCCCTTGCCGACTTCGTGCGCGCCACGCGCAAGGGGCTGTTGAAGAAGCCGCTCAACGAGGCTGCGATCTTCGCGGCGTTCGCGAGTGTCTCGGCTGCGCGTCCGAGCCAGCCGAAAGCGCCGCTGCCGCAGTCGAACGCGTCGAACGTCTCCGGCAAGGGGCTCTTCGCCGGCACGGGAACGCAGCCGGCGAGTTCGTCGCCGTCGGGCACGGCTGCGACGTCGGGGACCACCGCCCAGAAGTCGACCGAGTCGGCGAAAACCGCGCCCGCGAAGTTGGGCAAGAAGCGCTAGGACGAGTGCGTCGCGAGCGGTCGCGGGCCACTCGCTCAGGGCACGCTCCACCGTTTCGCGGCACGGCGCTGCTGCGCCGAATCGCAAACCAGCGCTGCTGCGCCGAATCGCAAACCAGCGCTGCTGCGCCGAATCGCAAACCAGC
>JAYTBY010000730.1:0-6006 GCA_043736755.1 Planctomycetota bacterium
CGCAGTGCTCCACCGCGACCGGAATCCATGGCTTTCGACTGGGATAAGTTGACCGACCGTCTGGGGACGATCGGTGAGAACGTCGGCACGACGCTCAAGGGCATCTTCGGCGCTCGCAACGAGCGCATGGTCAAGCGGCTCGAGCCGCTCGTCCTGAAGATCAATGCCCTGGAGCCGTGGGCCAAGGGTCTCTCGGCCGAGCAATTCCACGAGAAAACGAACGAGTGGAAGGCGCAGGTCGCGAAGGGAGAGAAGACCGTCGAGGAGCTGATCCCCGAGGCCTTTGCACTCTGCCGTGAAGCCGCGGTGCGCACGCTCGGGATGCGTCACTACGACGTGCAACTCGTCGGCGGCATGATCCTCCACGAGGGCAAGATCGCCGAGATGATGACGGGCGAGGGCAAGACGCTCGTTGCGACCTTGGCTCTGTACCTGAACGCGCTCGGCGGCACCACCGTCTACCTCGTGACGGTCAACGACTACCTGGCTCGACGCGACGCCGCGTGGATGGGGCCGATCTACGACTATCTGGGCGTCGCCGTCGGATCGATCCAATCGGACATGGCGCCCTGGGAGCGCCAACCCGTCTACCTGTGCGACATCGTCTACGGCACGAACAACGAATTCGGCTTCGACTACCTGCGCGACAACATGAAGTCGCGTGTCGAGGACCAAGTGCAGAAGGACCTCGCCTTCGCGATCGTCGACGAAGTCGACTCGATCCTGATCGACGAGGCGCGGACGCCGTTGATCATCTCGGGGCCAGCGGCCGACACGAGCGACAAGTACAAGCTCGCTGACGAGATCGCGCGCAAGCTCGTGAAGGACGAGCACTTCGAGGTCAAGGAGAAGGAACGCTCCGTCGCGTTGCTGGAGAGGGGCATCGAGGTCGCCGAGGAGATGGTCGGCGTGCCGAGTTTCTTCGTGCCGCCGCACGAGGACTGGCTGCACTTCATCGAGAACGCGCTGCGCGCGCACCACCTGAACCGTCGCGACACCGAGTACGTCGTCGAAGGCGACGAAGTCATCATCGTCGACGAGTTCACGGGCCGGAAGATGACCGGGCGGCGCTGGTCGGACGGCTTGCACCAGGCCGTCGAGACCAAAGAAGGGCTGAACGTCAAGCAGGAGAACCAGACGCTCGCGACGATCACGCTCCAGAACTACTTCCGCATGTTCAAGAAGCTCGCGGGCATGACCGGAACGGCGATCACCGAAGCCGGCGAGTTCCACAAGATCTACAAGCTCGACGTCGTCTCGATCCCGACGAACATGCCGCTCGCGCGCCTCGACCACGAGGACGTCGTCTACCGCACCGCTCCCGAGAAATGGAAGGCGATCGGCAACGAGATCGCCGAGATGCACGGCCGAGGACAGCCGGTCTTGGTCGGCACGACCTCGATCGAGAAGTCCGAGACCGTCTCGAAGCTCTTGGCCGGCCGCGGCGTGCCGCACGAAGTGCTGAACGCCAAGAACCACGAGCGCGAGGCGACGATCGTCGCGCGCGCGGGCGAGCGCGGTGCGGTGACGGTCGCGACGAACATGGCCGGGCGCGGAACCGACATCAAGCTCGGTGGGAACTTCGAGCACCGTCTCGAGGAGGCACTGAAGGCCGCGTCGCTCTCGCTTGGCGACCTCGAGCACCTGGCCGAGATCGACGCGATCCGCAAATCCGTGCGCCAGCAATGCGATGCGGACGAACAAGAGGTCCTCGGCCTGGGCGGGCTCTACGTGCTCGGCACCGAGCGCCACGAAGCGCGTCGCATCGACAACCAGTTGCGCGGTCGGACTGGGCGACAAGGAAACGTCGGGAAATCCCGCTTCTTCCTGTCGCTCGAAGACGACCTGATGCGGATCTTCTATCGCGACTGGGTGAAGAACGCGATGGAGAAGCTCGGCATGACCGAGGACACCCCGATCGAGTCTGGAATGGTGACGCGCGCGATCGCCAAGGCGCAGAAGAAGGTCGAGGACCGCAACTTCGAGAGCCGCCGTTCGCTCCTCGAATACGACGAGGTCATGAACGGTCAACGCAAGGAGATCTACGGCACACGCCAAGACGTCCTGCTGAAGATCGAACTCTCGGAGAAGATCCAGGCGATGCTCGTACGCGTCGTCGAGCGCAACGCCCGACAGGTCCACGTGCTGAACGCCGAGGGCTTCCGCACCTGGTTCCAGCGCAGCTTCGGCTTCGAGGTCGATGCGGGTCTCGCAGCCGAAGCGACCGCGAAGGTCGGCGACCATCGGCCGATCACGAAGCTCGTCCTCGAGGCGTACGCGAAGCGCGAAGCCGATATTGGCGCCGATCTCCTCCGACAGGTCGAGCGCTACCTGCTGCTCAAGGCCCTCGACGACAAGTGGCGCGATCACTTGCTCGCGATCGACGCGCTGAAAGCCGGCATCGGTTTGCGCGGCTACGCGCAGGTCGATCCGAAGACCGAGTACAAGCGCGAGGGATTCCAGCTCTTCGAGAAGCTCCTCTATGCGATCGAGGACGAGGTCACGAGCCTCATCCTGCGGATCCAGATCGATCCGAGTGCTGGTCAGCGTGCTCCCGCGGTGGCGCCGCCTCGCTACGCGTCGCCGCTCGGCGTGGGCCAATCGCCGGGGAATCCCGCACTACAGGACGGCGCCACTCCGCCGACGGCGGTGCCTCGGCCGCCCGGATCGCCGCCTGAGTCCGGATCGGCGGGCAGTGGTCCGGCCCCGAAACCATGGGCTGGACCGGGGACGCCGGGCTCGGCGGCGCAGGCGCCGCGCGCGCCGACGGCCCCGGCCGGGACTCCCTCCGGTGGTCCGCCTCGTTCGACGAACGCTCCGCCGATCGCTCGCCGCCCGGCCGGGCCCGCGTTCGTACCGGCTTCGCAGCAATTCGACATGGCCCGGCGACAGCAGGCCCAGGCTCAGGCTCGAGAGCAACAAGCTGCTGCAGCGCGTGGCGCGACACCGCCGGCGCCCGCCGCGACTCAGGCCCCCGCGAAGCCGACGAGCGCCGCGCCTTCGCAACGGGTGTTGACACCGAAGGATCTCGAAGGCGTCGGACGCAACGATGTCTGCCCGTGCGGCAGCGGGCAGAAGTTCAAGAAATGCCACGGCCGCGACGCGTGAGCGAACGCCCGGCGGGTCGCTCACGAAGGGTCCGCTCGTCGCGGTTCGCTGGCGCGCTGCGCGTGCGCTCCGCGCGGGCATGCTGCGCGCTGCGCTTGCGCTCCGCGCGGTCATGCTGCGCGCTGCGCGTGCGCTACGCGCGGTCATGCTGCGCGCTGCAGATTCCCATGCGGTCGGGTTCCGCGCGAGGCGCGAGCAGCGCGCGGTGAGACGCGGCG
Source organism: Planctomycetota bacterium (assembly GCA_043736755.1). Lineage (GTDB taxonomy): Bacteria > Planctomycetota > UBA1135 > UBA1135 > JAEUHZ01. The sequence goes on from JAYTBY010000730.1 coordinate 3,327, forward strand.
TCGAGCGCACGCAATCCGAGGGCGTGCCGAAACCGATCCTCGGCGACCCGGGCCCGGGCTTCCTCGCAGCGCTGCTCTACGCGATCTACGATTGCGCCTGGATCCTGGCGATTTTCGTGCCTTCACCGTGGTGGGCCTTGCGCGCGCTGACCTCGCCGCGCTTTCGCTCGACACTCGCGACGCGCTTCGGCTCGGGATTGCCGCGACCGCGCGCGGCCGGTGCGCGACCACGGATCCTCGTACACGGTGTGTCCGTCGGCGAGGTCAAGGCGGCTCAAGCGCTCGTGCGCGAGATCGCGCTCGCGCGGCCTGATCTCGACATCGTGATCAGTACCGTGACAGCGACGGGGTTCACCGTCGCGCAGAAGCTCTATCCCGCGGCGAGAGTCGTCCGCTTTCCCTTTGACCTCTCGTTCGTCGTGCGGCGCTTCCTCTCGCGTGTGGATCCCACGTGTGTCGTGCTCGTCGAACTCGAGGTGTGGCCCAGCTTCCTGCGCGAGGCGAACCGGGCCGGGATCCCGATCGCCGTCGTGAACGGGCGCATCACCGAGCGTAGTTTTCGGCGCTACGCGTGGTTCAAACGCCTCATGCCGCAGTTCGAGCGCATCTCGCTCTACTGCGCGCAGGATGCCGAGTACGCAACGCGGTTCGTCGGACTCAACGCGGATCCTCGACGTGTGATCGTCACCGGCAACGTGAAGGCCGACGGACTCCGCACGGGCGCCCGAGAGCCGACGCAGGAGCTCCTCGATCGCATCGCACGCACGCCGGGACAGCCCGTCGTGGTCGCGGGCAGCACGCACGCGCCCGAGGAGGGGATGCTCGTCAGCGCGTGGCGTTCGTCGTTTCCGCGCGCGCGCTTGGTGATCGTCCCGCGTCATCCCGATCGTTCGCAGTCTCTCGTTCGCGAGCTCGAAGCGCTCGGCGTCGAGCCGCAACTCCTCACCCAAGTACGCTCGGGCGAGGTCCCCGACCCGGCACGCCCGCTCCTCGTCGACACGATCGGCGAGCTCGAGCAGGTCTATGCGCTCGCCGACGTCGTGTTCGTCGGCGGCTCGCTCTTCCCTCACGGCGGCCAGAACATGCTCGAGCCGGCCGCACAAGGTCTCGCCGTCCTCTATGGTCCCTACGTGGCCAACTTCCGCGAGGAAGCGGCTCTCCTCGAGCGTGCGGGAGCGGCGCAGCGGATCGCGGGCGAGAAGGAACTTGGTCCTACCATCCGCGCTCTCCTCGACGATCCGGAGCGCCGGTGCTCCATGGGCGTCGCTGGCCGCGCCGCCGTGGAGGGGCAGAAAGGCGCAACTGCCCTGACGTGGAGGGCCCTCGCGGAACGTGTGCTGCCTCACCAGGTCGCCGCACCGGGCTGATTCCACGCGCGGCGCCACGAGGACTGGGCTATTCTCCTGCGCCGTTTCGTCGAGTGGCTTCCCCGTCGGGAAGAGCCTCGATTCGAGCGCATTCACGGAACCCCTTCAGCCTCTGGCCCGACACTTTCGATCCTAGACCCCTCATGTCCCGGCAACTCTTCACTTCGGAATCCGTCTCCATGGGCCACCCCGACAAGGTGGCCGACCAAATCTCCGACGCCATCCTCGACGCGATCTTCGCGGTTGATCCCGCGAGCCGCGTCGCGTGCGAGACGCTGGTGACGACGGGGCTGTGCGTCGTGGCCGGCGAGATCACCACGAACGCGCGCATCGACTACGCGACGATCGCGCGTAACACGATCAAGCGCATCGGCTACACCGACGATCGCTTCGGCATCAACGGCGACACGTGCGCCGTGATGGTGACGCTCGATCGTCAGTCGCCCGACATCAGCCAAGGCGTGTCGGAAGGCGAGGGCATGCACAAGGAGCAAGGCGCCGGCGACCAAGGTCTCATGTTCGGATTCGCGTGCCGCGAAACGGACAGCTTGATGCCGTTCCCGATTTTCTACGCGCACCGGCTGATGGAGAAGCAGGCCGAACTGCGCGAGAAGAAAATCATCCCGTGGCTGCGTCCTGACGCGAAGAGCCAAGTGACCGTCGAGTACGACGGTCACAAGCCGGTGCGCGTCCACACGGTGCTGATCAGCACGCAGCACGACCCCGACGTCTCGTACGAGACGATCAAGTCGGAGGTCATCGAGAAGATCATCAAGGCCGTGATCCCGGCGCAGTACCTGGACGCCAAGACGATCTACCACGTGAACCCGACCGGGCGTTTCGTGCTCGGCGGTCCGCACGGGGACTGCGGCCTCACCGGGCGCAAGATCATCGTCGACACGTACGGTGGCATGGGCCGCCACGGCGGTGGCGCCTTCTCGGGCAAGGATCCGACGAAAGTCGATCGCTCGGCTGCCTATGCGGCGCGCTGGGTCGCCAAGAACGTCGTTGCGGCCGGTCTCGCTGAGCGCTGCGAGGTTCAAGTCAGCTACGCGATCGGCATCGCGAAGCCCTTGTCGATCCGGGTCGACACGTTCGGGACGGGGAAGCTCACGGATGCCGAGCTGACGGACGCGGTCGAGCACACGTTCGATCTGCGGCCTTCCGCGATCATCCAGCAGTTCCAACTGCGCCGCCCGATCTACGAGAAGACGGCCTACCACGGTCACTTCGGGCGCGACGGTTTCCCGTGGGAGGAAACGAACAAGGTCAAGGCGCTCCAGGATGCGGTCGCGGCCAAGGCCCGCGGCTGA
>JAYTBY010000731.1:0-2765 GCA_043736755.1 Planctomycetota bacterium
AGCGTGGCGGGGCACCTGAGGCGCGGTTGGTGGCCTGTGTCGAGATCGGCGACACGCCTGTGTTCGCCGTCCGAAGGCGGACTGCGGGGCGGAGCGGTCTCTCCCTGTCGCATAGGCCCCCGATCAGTCCGGGCAATCAAGGACCGCGCTCCGGTGTCCTCATCACGAGCAAGCGCAGCTCCGTCATCGACTCGATCGCGTAACGCACGCCCTCGCGGCCAAAGCCGGACTCCTTCACGCCGCCGTACGGCATCGAGTCGACGCGCCAGCTCGGTACGTCGCCGATCAGGACTCCGCCGACTTCGAGCACGTCCCACGCTCGCAGGGCGTGGGAGAGAGTGTTCGTGAACACGCCGGCTTGCAGACCAAAACGGCTGCGATTCGCCTGAGCGAGCGCCGCGTCGAAGTCCGTGAACGTCGAGAGCACGGCCACGGGGCCGAACGCTTCCTCGCACGCGAGTCGCGCGTCTTCGGGCACGTTTTCGAGAATCGTGGCCTCGAGCACCGCGCCGTGTCGCGTCCCGCCGCACAAGACGTGCGCGCCGCGTGACACGGCCTCGGCGATCCAGCATTCGAGTCGCACGGCCTCGGACTCGGAGATCAAGGGACCGATCGACGTGCGTTCGTCATGCGGATCTCCGGAGACGAGCGCGCGCGTCGCGGCGACGAACTTCGTGCGGAACGCGTCGGCCACGGATGCGTGTACGAGGATTCGCTGCGCTTTCACGCACGATTGCCCCGATTGATAGAACGCGCCGAACGCGATCCGCGCGACGGCGTCGTCGAGGTCCCAGTTCGAATCGACGATGCAAGCCGCGTTGCCGCCGAGCTCCAGCACGACTTTCTTGCGGCCGGCACGACTCTTCATGTCCCAACCGACGGTCCCGCTGCCGGTAAAGGACAGGAGTCGGAAGCGTTCGTCCTCGACGAGTGGTGCGGCGTCCTGGCTCGCGAGCGGCAGGATCGAGAAGAAGTCGGTGGGGAATTTCAACGCGGCGGCGGTTTCGGCGATCGTCTCGCCGATCGTGAGTGCGCCGAGCGGCGTCGCGCTCGCGGGTTTCAGAACGAACGGACAGCCGGCTGCGATCGCCGGCGCGACTTTGTGCGCCACGAGGATCAGCGGGAAGTTGAACGGTGAAATCAGCGCGCACGGTCCGATCGGGACGCGGCGTGTCATGCCGCGGTAGCCGCGCGCGCGCGGCGTCACTTCGAGCTCGAGCACTTGGCCTTCGATGCGCGTCGCTTCCTCGCTCGCGATGCGGAACGTGTCGATGAGCCGCGTCACCTCGCCACGCGAGTCGCGGATCGGTTTGCCGGCCTCGGTGCACAGTACTTGTGCCAATTCCTCCGCGCGCTCGGTGAACGATCGCGCGCAGGCGGCGAGCAACGCGGCGCGCTCGTAGGGCTTCGTCGCGCGCATCGCGGGGGCGGCGGCGACGCACGCGGCGATAGAACGCTCCAGCTCGGCTGGTCCGGCGAGCGACACGCGCGCGGCGAGTTGGCCGCTCCAAGCGTCACGAACTTCGAGCGCGCGCTCCGTCGTCACGCGTTGGCCAGCGAGGATGAGCGGGAGCTGAGCGTCCATGCGCGCACGATGACTCGACGTCGCGCTCGACGCAACGGGCCTGGAAGCCCGCGCAGCGTGTGCGTAGCATCCGATCCCGATGCGCAATCGCTGACTTCGAGAATCGCGCGCCCGTGAGGCGCGACGGGCCTGGGCAAGGTCTCGATGAAGATCGCGATCGCCACGCCCGCGCCGCCGGGCACCACGCGCGGAAACCGGCGCACAGCCTTGCGGTATGCGGCGATCTTTCGCGCGCTCGGACACACGGTGCACATTGTCGAGCGCTGGACTCGCGGCGATCACGACCTCCTCGTCGCGCTGCATGCGGGGAAGAGCCGCGATTCGATTCGAGCGTTCGAGCGAGCGCGCCCGGGGCGTCCCATCGTGCTCGTCCTCACGGGCACGGATGTCTACGGCGGTCTCGATGCGAGGGCTCGCGCGTCACTCGCGGCCGCGACGCGCGTCGTGACGTTGCAGTCGAAAGCGCTGCGCGAACTCGACCGCGCGAGCCGTGCGAAGGCGATCTCGATCCTCCAGGCGGCCGAGGCTGCGCCGCGCAAGTCGAAGGGGAAACGTGCCAGCTTTCGTGTCGTGTCGTTGGGGCACTTGCGCGCCGTCAAGGACCCGTTCGTCCTCGCCGATGCGTGCGCGTTGCTGCCTGTGACCTCGAAGATCGCCGCCATCCATGCCGGCGAAGCTCTCGACGAGCCGCATCGTCGCGAGGCGCGTCGTCGGTCGGCTCGCGGATCGCGCTGGAAATGGACCGGGCCATGTCGCCACGGTTGTGCGCTCAAGCTACTCGCGTCGGCGGATCTCTTCGTGCAGACCTCGATCGCGGAAGGCGGATCCATCGCGCTCGCGGAGGCGATTGTCACCGGAGTCCCGGTTCTCGTGACGCGCATTTCGGCTGCGATCGGAATGCTCGGGAGTCGGCATCCGGGGTTCTTCGCCGTGGGGGATGCGAGTGGGCTCGCGCGGCTTCTCGTTCGCGCCGAAACAGACGCGACGTTCCGCGCTCGTCTCGAACGCGAGAGTCGACGCCGCGCACCGCGATTCGCGCCCGAGCGTGAACTCGCGGCGTGGCGCCGCCTGCTCGCGGGGCTCTAGTGTCCCGTCCCCGAAGTACGCGTCACAAGTCGGCTCGCAGGCGGTTTCCTGGCTAGGCGCGCTGACGACGCGGGTTCGCTGCATCCCTCGGAGG
>JAYTBY010000732.1:0-13698 GCA_043736755.1 Planctomycetota bacterium
CGGACGAAGGGCTCGCGCGTGATCCGACGCTGCGCGAGCGCGCGCACGGCCTCGAGGGACGTGCGTGGTCGCCTACGCCGCGTGCTCAGGCGCTCCTCGCGCGGGCGGGGGCGCTCGTTCCGCCCGCGCCGTCGCTCGACGTTCTCCGCCGCGCAAATGCTCGGGATTTCGCCAGCCTCGTGCGCGCTCCCCTAGCGCGCACGAGCTTCGAAAAGTTCGTCGCACTGGATCGCGAGGCCGTGTTCGAACGGCTCGCGCAACCCGCGCCGCTCGGTTGGCTCGTCCGCCGCACGTTCGGGGCCGCCGGCCGCGGTCGTCGCCGCATCGCGAGCGGTCGACCCTCCGTGGCCGAGATCGCCTGGATCGACGCCAGCTTGCGCTTCGGCCCGCTCGTCCTCGAGCCGTGGGTCGAGACGTTGCGCGAGCACACGCGATCCGGCTTCGTGGGCGCAGACGGAACCGTCGCGATCTCCCGGCCGTGCTTTCAATCCGTGAACGCGCACGGAGCGTGGACCGCGACGGAGCACGCACCGACGACCGAGATCGCGGAGGGCGACGACGCGCGCCTGGAGGAGGCGTGCGCGGCCGCCGGATCGGCCCTCGCGGCCGTCGGCTACTTCGGTCCGTTCGGAATCGACGCCTACCACCATCGTTCGCACGATGGATACGGCGTCGTGCTCAATCCCCTGTCAGAAATCAACGCGCGCTTCACGATGGATTGGGCTGTCGCGATGGCCGCGAATCCACGTTCGAGCGAAGCCGTCGAGAGTCTCGGGGCTCTCGCTGTGCGAACCGCAGCGCCGTGAGAGTTCCGAGTGCGGAATCCCTCGCGGTCGCGACCTCGCATGGGCAGAATGGCGGCGGCCACTGTCCCCGGACGATCATCGGCGCTCCCCGCCGAACCTCCGTCCCACTTCTCAATCCCCGCCGAACCTCCGTCCCATGATTCAGGACCAGGACCGTCTCGCAATCGACACGATCCGCACGCTTGCCATGGACGCAGTCCAGAAGGCGAACAGCGGACACCCCGGGACTCCGATGGCGCTCGCGCCCGTCGCGTACACCGTGTGGCAACACGCGCTGCGCTACGACGTCGACGACCCGACGTGGATCGATCGCGACCGCTTCGTCCTGTCGTGCGGACATGCGTCGATGTTGTTGTACGGAGTGCTGCACCTCGCGGGCGTCCAGGAGGTCGACGCGCACGGGAAGCGCACGGGCAAGTTGGCGGTTCCGCTGGGCGACATCGAGCGTTTCCGTCAGCTCGACAGTCGTTGCCCGGGACATCCCGAGTTCCGCTGGACGAGCGGCGTCGAGACGACGACCGGTCCCCTCGGAGCGGGCGTCGCGAACTCGGTCGGTCTCGCGGCCGCGCAACGCTGGATGGCCGCGCGCTACAACCGGCCGGGGCTCGAGCTGTTCTCACACAAGGTGTTCGTTATCTGCAGCGACGGCGACCTCATGGAGGGCGTCGCGTGCGAAGCGGCGTCGATCGCAGGCCACCTGGCGCTCTCGAACCTGTGTTGGATCTACGACGACAACAAAATCACGATCGAGGGTGAGACGAATCTCGCGTTCACCGAAGACGTCGCCGCGCGGTTCGTCGCGTTGGGCTGGAACGTCCTGCGCGTCGCGGATGCCAACGATCTGGGCGCGTTGAAGGGTGCGCTCGACACCTTCGCGCGTGAGACGAAGAAGCCCACGTTCGTCGTCGTCCGCAGTCACATCGGTTACGGATCGCCCAAGAAGCAGGACAGTCACGCCGCGCACGGCGAGCCGCTCGGCGAGGACGAGATCCGCGCGACGAAGAAGGTCTATGGTTGGCCCGAAGACGCGAAATTCCTCGTTCCGCCCGGTGTCCGCGAGCGTTTCCAGAGCGGCGTCGGCGCTCGCGGTGCCGCGACGCGCAAGGATTGGAACGAGCGTTGGGCGCGGTATCAGAAGGAACAACCGGAGCTGGCGCGCGAGATCGCGCTGATCCAGCGCGGCGAGCTGCCCGCCGGCTGGGACAAGGCGATTCCGACGTTCCCCGCCGACGCGAAGGGTGTCGCGAGCCGCGATGCGTCGGGCAAGGTGCTCAACGCGATCGCGCCGGGGATCCCGTGGTTTCTGGGTGGTTCCGCGGACCTCGCGCCGTCGACGAAGACGCGCCTGACGTTCGAAGGTGCGGGCGACCTGCTGCCGGCGTCGCCGGGAGGGCGAAACCTCCACTTCGGCATCCGCGAGCACGCGATGGCGTCCATGGTGAACGGACTCGCGCTGTCGGGCCTGCGTCCGTTCGGCGCGACGTTCCTGATCTTCAGCGACTACCTGAAGCCGGCCGTGCGCTTGGCCTCGATCATGGAGATCGGCGCGATCCACGTGTTCACGCACGATTCGATCGGCGTGGGCGAGGACGGCCCGACGCACCAACCGATCGAACAGCTCGCGTCGCTGCGCTCGATCCCTGGAAACACCGTGATTCGGCCGTGCGACGCGAACGAGACGGCCGAAGCGTGGCGCTTTGCGATCGAGCACCGACACGGACCCACGTGCTTTGCACTGACGCGCCAGGCGCTGCCGACCTTCGACCGCACGAAGTACGGCGCTGCGTCGGGCTTGCGCAAGGGCGGCTACGTCTTGCACGACGTTCCGAACGCTCAGGTGATCTTGATCGGCACGGGCAGCGAAGTTTCGCTCTGCGTCGCCGCAGCGGAGCGCCTCTCCTCCGAAGGCATCGCGACACGCGTCGTCAGCCTGCCCTCCTTCGAACTCTTCGAACGCCAGTCCCAGAGCTATCGCGATTCCATACTCCCGCCCGACGTGAAGGCGCGCGTCGCCGTCGAAGCGGCCGGACCGTTCGGATGGCACCGTTGGATCGGTGATTCGGGCGCATTCGTCGGCATGAACGGCTTCGGCGCTTCCGCGCCTCTCCCCGAGCTCTTGAAGAAATTCGGCTTCACCGTCGACGCGGTCGTGGCCGCAGCGCGCCGTCAGCTCTCCCTCGCAACGACTTGAGGTCCCCATGAATCCGTTGAAGGAAACGGCCGCGCTCGGCCAGTCGATCTGGCTCGATTTCATCTCGCGCAAGCTGCTCGACTCGGGCGAATTGCACCGCATGGTCGAGGCCGACGGTCTCGGCGGCGTCACTTCGAATCCCTCGATCTTCGAGAAGTCGATACGTGAGGGGACGGAGTACGCGTCGGCTCTCGCCGAGCTGCGTCGCAAGAGGCCCGGCGCGAGCGCGTTCGAGCTCTACGAAGCGCTCGTCATCCGCGACATCCAGGTCGCGTGCGACGTCATGAAGGGAACGTACGACCGGACGAAGACGCGCGACGGGTACGTGTCGCTCGAAGTGACGCTGCACCGCGGCGATTCCCCCGAGGAAATCGTGCGTGAAGCCGTGCACCTGTGGGAACAGGTCGCGCGACCGAACGTGATGATCAAGGTCCCGGGCATGGCGAATGGCCGCAAAGCATTCGAGGAACTGATCGCGGCCGGCATCAACGTGAACGTGACGCTTCTCTTCGCGCGGTCGGCCTACGCGGAGACGCTCGAAGCCTATATCCGTGGACTCGAGCGGCGCGCGAAGGCCGGCGGTGACCTGTCGCATGTCGCCAGCGTCGCGAGCTTCTTCGTTTCGCGCATCGACTCGACGATCGACAAACAGCTCGAGGACAAGATCGCTGCGGCCAAGACGCCGAAGGATCGCGCGAACCTCGAAGCCCTCATGGGGCGCTCGGCGATCGCGAACGCGAAGCTCGCCTACGCGCACTACGAGGACATCACGGCCAGCAAGCGTTGGCGCGATTTGGCCAAGAAAGGCGCGCAAACACAGCGCGTTCTGTGGGCCAGCACCGGCACGAAGAACAAGAAGTACCGCGACGTGATGTACGTCGAGGAGCTGATCGGCCGCGACACGGTGAACACGGCCCCGCCGGCCACGATCGATGCGTTCCGCGATCACGGCAAGCCGCGCAGTTCGCTGACCGAGGGCCTGCTCGACGCGAAGAGGGTTTTGCGCGAACTCGACGGATCCGGTGTGTCGCTCGACAAGGTCACGGACGGATTGCTCGTCGATGGTCTGAAGCAATTCTCCGACGCGTTCGACGCGTTGCTGAAGTCTGTCCAGGGCGGGAGTGCACAGCCGCCGCCCACCTCGGGCGGCGCCACGGCACCGAGCGCAACTTCCAGCGCGTCAGCGGGGACGGCCGCTGCCACGGCGAGTGCCTCGGGAACGAGCACGTCGACCAGATCAACGACAAGCGCAACGACAAGCGCAACGACGGGAGCAACGACGGGAGCAACGACGGGCGCAACGACGGGCGCAACGACGGGCACTTCCGGCGTCGGCTCCGGCATCTCCACAAAGGCGCCCGCGAACATCCAACGCGCGCTCGAAGCGGCCTCGCGCGATTGGACGCAGGGCGACGAATCGCGTCGTTTCTCGCGCAAGGACGCGACGGTTTGGACCAACGGCGACGAAGCCAAGTGGCTCGGCTGGCTCGACGCACCGTCGCGCGGCAAAGCGGCGATCGCCGAGCTGCGCGCGTTCGTCGACGGCGTGAAGAAGGATGGCTTCCAGAGCGTCCTCCTCCTCGGCATGGGCGGATCGAGCCTGGGCCCCGAAGTGCTCGCGCGAACGTTCGGGACGCGCGCGGGATATCCGACGCTCTTCGTCCTCGACTCGACGGATCCGGACCAAGTCGCGGCCTTCGAGGGCAAAGTCGACTTGTCCAACACGCTCGTCGTCGTCGCCAGCAAGTCCGGTTCGACGCTCGAGCCGAACATCCTCGACGCGTTCTTCTGGGATCGCGTCGTGAAGAAGGTCGGCGCGAAGGACGCGGGTCGCCGCTTCGTCGCGATCACGGATCCGGGTTCGAAGCTCGAGGGCGTCGCGAAGTCGAAGGGCTACCGCAAGATCTTCTCCGGCGATCCCACGATCGGTGGGCGTTTCTCGGTGCTCTCGATGTTCGGGCTCGTGCCCGCGGCACTGATCGGCGTCGACCTCGACCAGTTCTTGGGCCGTGCGGACGCGATGGCGAAGCGTTGCATCGGCGAGAACGCCGCGGCGAACGATCCGGCGGTGCAGCTCGGGCTCTTCCTCGGTGCCGCGGCGAAGGAAGGCCGTGACAAGTTGACCCTCGTCGTCAGCCCGAAGCTCGCGTCGCTCGGCTGCTGGCTCGAACAGCTCGTCGCCGAATCCACCGGGAAAATCGGCCGCGGCATCGTGCCCATGGACCTCGAGCCGCTGGGCAGCCCGGCGATCTACGGCGACGATCGCGTGTTCGCCTACGTGCGACTTGCGAGCGACGTCGACAAGGCGCAGGACGCTGCCGTGGACGCGCTCGAGCGCGCCGGACACGCCGTCGTGCGGATCGCCGTCGGCGACGTGCTCGACCTCGGCGCGGAGTTCTACCGCTGGGAGATCGCTACGGCGGTCGCAGGTTCGGTCATCGGCATCCATCCGTTCGACCAGCCCGACGTCGAGGCCAGCAAGATCGTGACGAAGGAGCTGACCAGCGCGTACGAGGCCACGGGATCGCTGCCGTCGGAGAAGCACTTCTTCGAGGAGCAGGGGATCCATCTCTACGCGCCGCGCGAGCACGCCGGATCGCTGTATGCGACGACCGGTGGAGACGCCTCTCTCGCTGACGTTTTGCGCGCGCACTTCGCCACGAAGCCGCGCGACTACGCCGGCTTCTTGGCCTACGTGCCGATGACGGCCGAGAACACCGCGGATCTCCAAGCGATGCGCACCGCGATGCGCGATGCACGTCGCACGGCGACGTGCGTCGGGTTCGGACCGCGCTTCCTGCACTCGACGGGCCAGGCGTACAAGGGTGGCCCGCGTACGGGCGTGTTCCTCCAGATCACGCGCACCGTCGCGAACGACGTCGCCGTGCCCGGTCAGAAGTACGGCTTCGGCATCGTCCAAGCCGCGCAGGCGCGCGGTGACATGCAGGTGCTCGTCGAGCGCGGTCAACGCACTTTGCGCGCTCACATCACGGGCGACCTTCGCGCCGGGATGAAAGCACTGCGTCGCGCATTGGAAACCGCGCTTTCAGAAGCCTCACCGGCTCGTTCCTGAACCTTCCCACTTCGAGGAGATCGACTTCGTGCAGATCGCAATGGTCGGGCTGGGCCGCATGGGCGGCAACATGGTTCGCCGCCTCGTGCGCGGTGGACACGAGTGCGTCGTGTGGAATCGCGACTTCGCGAAGAGCGAAGAGCTCCAGAAGATCGGCGCGCACGCCGTGAAAACGGTCGAGGACCTGGTCAGGGCGCTGAAAGGACCGCGCGCCATCTGGGTCATGCTGCCTTCGGGCGACGTGACCGAGGAGATGATCAAAAAGCTCGGCGTTTTGTGCTCGAAGGGCGACGTCGTGATCGACGGCGGCAACAGCTACTTCAAGGACGACGTGCGTCGCTCGAAGGTCCTCGCCGAGAAGGGCATCCACTACGTCGACGTCGGCACGAGCGGCGGAGTGTGGGGCGCGGATCGCGGCTACTGCCTCATGGCCGGCGGCGTGAAGGAAGCGATCGCGCACATCTCGCCCGCGTTGAAGACGCTCGCGCCCGGTCGCGGTGACACGCCGCCGACGGCGGGTCGCAACGGCGGCACGGCCGAAGACGGCTACTTGCACTGTGGTCCCGTCGGCGCGGGCCACTTCGTCAAGATGGTCCACAACGGCATCGAGTACGGGATCATGCAGGCGTACGCCGAGGGCTTCGACCTGATGAAGAGCCAGAGCGGCGCGTCGGTACCCTCCGACATGCGCTACGACTTGCAGCTCGCGGATGTCGCCGAACTGTGGCGTCGTGGCAGCGTCGTCGGCTCGTGGCTCCTCGACCTCACAGCGATGGCGCTGCAAGAGGACCCGAAGCTCGCGCGCTACTCGGGCTTCGTGCAGGACTCCGGTGAAGGTCGTTGGACTGTGCAGGCCGCGATCGACAACGCGGTGCCTGCGGAAGTGCTGACGGCCGCGCTTTTCACGCGTTTCCGTTCACGCCAAGAGCACACATACGCGGAAAAAGTGATCTCTGCGATGCGCGAGAAGTTCGGCGGCCACGTCGAACCTGCGGCCAGCGGATCGACGAAGGCGCACTGACATGGGACCGACGACGACTGGCGAGGCCGTTCATGCCGAAGCGGACGTGGCGGGCACGCTCGTGAATCCGTACGCGCGGCCCGTCGGCCCCGCGTCGATCGTGATCTTCGGCGCGGCGGGCGACTTGACGAAGCGCAAGTTGATCCCGGCTCTGTGCAACCTCTTCAGCGAGAACTTGCTCGCCAAGGGTTGCGCGATCATCGGCGTCGGTCGCACGGCGCTCGACACGGCGACGTATCGCAAACGCGTCGCCGAGGACGTTGCGAAGTACGCCACGCACCAGTTGCCTCCGGCGGTCGTCGAGGACGTCCTGTCGCGGTTGCACTACATCGCCGCGGACTTCATGGATCCGGCGGCGTACCCGAAGCTCGGTGCCGAGCTCGCCAAGATCGACGCACAGCACGGGACGACCGGCAATCACCTCTTCTACTTGTCGACCGCGCCTGAGTACTTCGCGCCGATCGTGAAGCACCTCGGTGCCGCGGGATTGACGAAGGAGGAGAACGGTCGCTGGTCGCGCGTGATCGTCGAGAAACCGTTCGGCACCGATCTCGCGTCCGCGCGGATCCTGAACAAGGAACTGAGCGAGATCCTGCGCGAGGATCAGATCTATCGGATCGATCACTACCTAGGGAAAGAGACCGTCCAGAACATCCTCGTGTTCCGTTTCGCGAACGGGATGTTCGAGCCGATCTGGAATCGTCAGTACATCGACAACGTGCAGATCACCGTCGCCGAGTCGATCGGCGTCGAGTTGCGCGGTGGGTACTACGACACGGCCGGCGCGCTGCGCGACATGGTGCCGAATCACATCTTGCAGTTGCTCGCGCTCGTCGCAATGGAGCCGCCGACGTCGTTCGAAGCCGAAGCCGTGCGGGAGGAGAAGGCCAAGGTCCTGCGCGCGATCCAGCCGATGACGCCCGAACGCGTGCTGACCCACACGGTGCGCGGTCAATACGGCGAGGGCACGGTGGACGGCAAGAAAGCAGCCGCGTATCGCTCGGAAGAACGCGTTCCGCGTGGCTCGGGGACCGAGACCTTCGCCGCGATGCAGCTCAGCGTCGACAACTGGCGCTGGGCCGATGTGCCGTTCTATTTGCGCACGGGCAAGCGCATGGAACGCCGCGTGTCGGAGATCTCGATCCAGTTCCGACGGCCGCCGCTGCTGCTCTTCCGCAACACGCCGGTCGAGCACTTGTCGCGCAACGTGCTCGTCATCCGCGTGCAGCCCGACGAAGGCATCACGTTGCGCTTCGGCGCGAAGATCCCGGGGCCTTCGGTGCGGATGAGCAACGTGGCGATGGACTTCAGCTACAAGGATCACTTCCAGCAACCGCCGACGACGGGGTACGAGACGCTGATCTACGACTGCATCAAGGGCGATCCGACGTTGTTCCAGCGCGCGGACACGGTCGAGATGGGTTGGGCGATCGTCGGACCGATGCAGGAAGTGTGGAACGCGCTGCCTCCGCGCTCGTTCCCGAACTACGCCGCAGGTTCGTGGGGCCCGAAGGAAGCCGACGAGCTGCTCGAGCGCGATGGGCGGAAGTGGCGCCGCATCGAGTGATCGCGTAGCGTCAACGCTCGATGGCGACACGCCGGGTCAAGGCTGCGACACCCGAGGTCTGCGTCGCCGCGGACGCGGAATCCGTCGCGAAAGCGGTGCGCGACGAGATCGCGCACGCGATCCTCGCGGCGGTGGGCGAGCGCGGTCGCTGCGACCTCGTGCTGTCGGGCGGAAGCACTCCGCGGCGCACACACGAATTGCTCGCCGCGGTCGAGTTGCCTTGGGACAAGGTGCACGTCTTCTTCGGCGACGAGCGCTGCGTCCCGCCGGACCATGCGGACAGCAACTGGCGGATGGCGCGCGAGACTTTGATCCAGCGCGCGCGGATCCCCGATGCAAACGTGCACCGGATCGCGGGCGAGCGCGATCCCGAGGATGCGGCGTCGGATGCCGAGAACGTGATCCAAGAGCACTTCTCGCTGCGCCCGGGCGAGATGCCGCGCTTCGATGTCGTGTTGCTCGGGATGGGCTCGGACGGACACACCGCGTCGCTATTTCCCGGCACGCATGCGATGGAGGAGTCGACGCGGCTCGTCGTCGCGAACCACGTCGAGAAGCTCGGTGCGTGGCGCGTGACGATGACGTTCCCGCTGTTCGAAGCGGCGGCGCGCGTGATGTTCCTCGTGGTCGGCGCGGACAAGGCGGCGATGGTGCGGTCGTCGACGGTGTTGCGTCCGAGTCCTTCGACTCCGCCGGCGGGACGTGTGCGGCCGCGCGGAGGGAGCCTCGTGTGGTTCGTCGATGCCGCCGCGGGGGCGAAGTTGCCCACACATGACGAGAACGGGTCATCGGATCCCTCAACGGCGAACTGAGCGAGGGCTATCGTGCGGCTTTGCCGATCAGGAAAGGGCAGGTCGCTCGATGAACAACAAGAACTTTCGGCCAGCCGAGGTGATTCTGGATTCAAGCGCGCCGTACGGCGTCAGCATAGTCATTAGTCCGAACGAATCTATCAGGCCCGCCACCGCTAAGTCCTTGACCAACTGCTCAAGGCCGTCGTCGGATATCGCCGCCTTCGCAAAGACCAAACGGGCGACCTGATTGACGCTAGACGCCATGACCGGCAGCCTGTGTGTCGGCGCTTGTGCCGCTATCGCATTCTTGGGGTCTGAAAGAAATCTCAATACTGCGAGATGCCAAACCGAGAACTCGTCAACTAGGCGAATGAAGCGCAGTTCGTCGACATCACCCAATCCGCTGCCCATAGCGGTGTTTGCCAGCGCAGCACGAAGTGCGGCCAGCTTCTCCTCTCGCCCTGTCGCGATGGCAGACCTCGTTGCAAGCAGAACGCAGTCTATGAATTGAGCGTTGTTCCTCAACTCATGTAGATCTACGCGCTGCGCCTGCGAAAGTTGCCCCAAGAGTTCGCCAACAGATTGAGCCCACTTCTCACGCCTCAACTCGACTGGAGCAGCAGCCACGAATCCCAACAACTCCGAGGCCACGTTGCCTATGCCAGGAACAGAGCCGACCGCAACCCTGACAAGTGAGTGGGCTATGTCGGCTGCTGACTCTTGCGGGTATGGAACGGGATTAGTAGTCATCGGCCATCCCCCAAAATGTCAAGCTTAGACGACAAAGTCCCACTGACCTGTAGCTGAGCCGAACTCCCCGCAATGGCGCCCTTGACTGAAAAGCTGGTACCCATCCCCGAACCTTGAAGTTCAAGCCGTGCGGTCTGGAGGGGGCCAAAAACAGAGCCAATCGCCGGTGCTCTAGGATGGCGCGTCACCTGCACCTCGATTTTCAGCAGGCCGCTCTCTTCTCGAATCGCGCCAATATAGTAGTAGGCGGTATCCCCTCCATGGACACGGCTCTTGTCCACGGAGACAGTTCCCCAGCCTTCCCCCAACGGTCCAAGGAAGTGAACGTGATAAACGCCATCTTGCAGCGTGATCCACCTGTGACTTGGGAAGTTAGTGTGCGCCCGCGCTGAAGCGGAATGCAACCGCGCAGAGTTTACGCCTGCAAGAATAGACGGAAAGGGTCTCGGGTGCCGCGGTAGCACGATCTTCGAGGGGCCGACCGGATCGAGATGCGGTGGCATCATGCGATGCTCACATCCTCCCGAGCCGATAGCTGGAGTCGCCTGCGACCGCGAGTACCATTCGCGGTCCGAACCTTAGCGAGCACGCCATGAAAGACACGTTCCAGACCCGCACGACCCTCACTTCCTCCGGCCGCACGTATCAGATCGCGAGCCTCCCGGCTCTCACGAAGCGCTTGCCGCGCGTGGCGCGGTTGCCGTTCAGCTTGCGGATCCTGCTCGAGAACTTGCTGCGCACCGAGGACGGCATCGCCGTCACGAAAACCGACATCGAAGCGCTCGCCGCGTGGGATCCGAAGGCCACGCCGACGAAGGAGATCCAGTTCACGCCGGCACGCACGCTGCTGCAGGACTTCACGGGCGTTCCGTGCGTCGTCGACCTCGCGGCGATGCGCGATGCGATGAAAAAGCGCGGTGGTGACGCGCGCAAGATCAACCCGCTGTCGCCGGTCGAGCTCGTCATCGATCACTCGGTGCAGGTCGACTACTTCGGTCGCCCCGACGCGGCCGAGAAGAACGCCGAGATCGAATTCCAACGTAACGAGGAGCGCTATGCGTTCTTGCGCTGGGGTTCGACCGCGTTCCAGAACTTCAAGGCGGTGCCGCCGGACACGGGGATCGTGCACCAAGTGAACCTCGAGTTCCTGGCGCGCGTCGTCATGGCCGGGAACGACGCGCAGGGTGCGGAGTGGGCCTACCCCGACACGGTGGTCGGCACCGATTCGCACACGACGATGGTCAACGGGCTCGGCGTCCTCGGTTGGGGCGTCGGCGGCATCGAGGCGGAAGCGGCGATGCTGGGACAGCCTGTTTCCATGCTGATTCCGCAAGTTGTCGGCGTGAAGCTCACGGGTAAGTTGCCCGAGGGCGCAACGGCCACCGATCTCGTGCTGCGCGTCACCGAAGTGCTGCGGAAGCACGGCGTCGTCGGCAAGTTCGTCGAGTTCTGCGGCCCGGGCCTCGTCGATCTGACGCTCGCGGATCGCGCGACGATCGCGAATATGGCGCCCGAGTACGGTGCGACGTGCGGCATGTTCCCGATCGACGCGATCACGATGGCGTACTTGCGCTTGTCGGGTCGCAGCGACGCGCAGATCGCGCTCGTCGAGGCCTATGCGAAGGCGCAAGGGTTGTGGCACGACGCCACGACCCCGATCGCGGACTACAGCGACCTGTTGACGCTCGACCTCGCGACGATCGAGCCGTCGCTCGCGGGTCCGAAGCGTCCGCAGGATCGCGTGCGCCTCGGCGACGTGAAGCGTGAGTTCGAAGCCAAGCTCGACGAGCTGTGCGGACGCATGGCCGGGCCCGATCCGAAGAAGCAGACGGTCGGTCGTCTGGTGGGCGAAGGTGGTCAGCCCGCTCCGCCCGAGCCCGACTGCACGGGCGTGCAAGAGCCGAGCGTCGCCGTGCACACGGATGCGGGCGACTTCGTGCTCGAGCACGGATCCGTCGTCATCGCCGCGATCACGAGCTGCACGAACACGAGCAACCCGAGCGTGATGATGGCCGCGGGTCTCCTGGCGAAGAAGGCGGTCGAGAAAGGCCTCACTTCGAAGCCGTGGGTCAAGACGAGCCTCGCGCCGGGTTCGCTCGTCGTGACCGAGTACTTGGCGAAGGCCGGATTGCAGAAGTATCTCGACCAACTCGGATTCCACGTCGTCGGCTACGGCTGCACGACGTGCATCGGGAACAGCGGACCGTTGCCGAAGCCGATCGCGACGGCGATCGACGAAGCGGGCCTCGTCGTGTCGGCTGTCTTGTCGGGCAACCGCAACTTCGAGGGTCGCGTGCACGCGCAAGTGCGCGCGAACTACCTCGCTTCGCCGCCGTTGTGCGTGGCGTATGCGCTCGCGGGCAGCGTCGACATCGACCTCACGACCGAGCCGCTCGGCACGGGCCGGGACGGCCAGCCCGTCTTCTTGAAGGACGTGTGGCCGACGGCCGCGGAGATCCAAGAAGTCGTCACGAAGACTCTCGATCGCCCGATGTTCCAGAAGACGTACGCCGACGTGTACCAAGGCGACGCGCGTTGGCGCTCGTTGAAGGTGCCGGCTGGCGACACCTACGCCTGGGATGCGAACTCGACGTACGTGAAGCATCCGCCGTACTTCGAGGGGATGCCCGCGAAGCCTACCGCGGTGACGGACATCGCCGGTGCGCGCGTGCTGGCTGCGTTCGGCGACAGCATCACGACGGACCACATTTCACCGGCGGGAGCGATCAAGGTGTCGAGCCCGGCGGGCAAGTACCTGCAGACGCTCGGCGTGAAGCCCGACGACTTCAACAGCTACGGCGCGCGCCGCGGCAACCACGAGGTCATGGTGCGTGGGACGTTCGCGAACACGCGCATCAAGAACAAGCTGCTCGGCGGGCCTGAAGGCGGCGACACGATCCTCTTCACGACGGGCGAGAAGACGTCGATCTACGACGCGGCGATGGCGTACAAGGCCGCGGGCGTGCCGACGATCATCCTCGCGGGCAAGGAGTACGGCACGGGCAGCTCGCGCGACTGGGCCGCGAAGGGCCCGATGCTGCAAGGCGTGCGCGCCGTGATCGCCGAGAGCTTCGAGCGCATCCACCGCTCGAACCTCGTCGGGATGGGTGTCTTGCCGTTGCAGTTCCAAGCTGGTGCGAGCATGGATTCGCTGGGCTTGAGCGGTCAGGAGACGATCGCCATCCAAGGCGTGGAGCGCGCTCTCGAAGGCGATTTCTCGCCCGGAATGCGTGTGCAGGTCGTGGCGAAGTCCGCGGAGGGCAAGGAGACGAAGTTCGACGCGCTGTTGCGCATCGACACGCCGAACGAGGCCGAGTACTACCGCCACGGCGGCATCCTGCAGTACGTGTTGCGGCGCCTGATCGGCTGAGCGACGCCCGCATGTCCGTCGAGCACCGACAACCCGCCGCGGTTTGGGGCCCGCGCTTGTGCGCGGCGGCGCCGTTCGTCGTCGTCGCGTCGCTCGTCCTCGGGTTCCTCGATCCGCACGGTGGCG
>JAYTBY010000733.1:0-6002 GCA_043736755.1 Planctomycetota bacterium
CGTCGCGAACTTCGGTGGCGTGCAAGGCATCGTGCGTTTCTACGTGCAGACTTGGGGCGCGAACGAGTTCGAGCTCTACGCCACGCCGGTGCAGATCGACCCGGATTCACCGGCGATGCCGATCAGCCATCCGTTCGTCTACTCGATCTATCTGGCGAAGACGCTCGGGCGATTCGGCACGTTGGGCTTGGCTGAGGACACATGGGCGCTCAACGAGCGGGTCATCGACGAAGAAGCGTTCCTCAAGCAAGCGTGGTTCTACTTCGACGAGCGCAAGCTCCAGCTCTTCGACGCGCTCGACAAGACGAAAAAGGGCTTCGTCACCGTCGTTTTCGACACGAGCGACCGCGTCAGCCACATGTTCTGGCGCACGCTCGATCCCACGCATCCCGCGAACGTCGGCAAGGAAGTCGAGCGTTGGAAGGACACCGTGCAGTCCACCTACGCGAAGATGGACGAGTTGGTGGGGGAGGTCGTCGCGAAGCTCGGTGACGATCCGCAGACGATGCTCATGGTCATCTCGGACCACGGCTTCACCGACTTCCGCCGCGGCGTGAACTTGAACACGTGGTTGAAGGAGAACGGCTATCTGTTCCTGCAACCGGGTCACGAGACGTCGGCCGATTGGTTCGCGCACGTCGACTGGTCGCGGACGAAAGCGTTCACGCTGGGACTGACGGGGCTCTTCATCAACCGTAAGGGTCGCGAAGCCGAGGGGATCGTCGGGATGCGCGAACTCGACGCGCTTTGCCATGAGTTGAAGTCGAAGCTCGAAGCGTTGCGCGATCCCGCGACGGGCAAGCCGGTGATCCGCGAAGTGTTCCTCACGCGCGACATCCACTCTGGCCCGTACGCGGACGCCGCGCCCGAGCTCTTGATCGGCTACCACGAGGGCTTCCGTCACTCGTGGGACTGCGCGACGGGTTCCGTGACGACGGAAGTGTTCACCGACAACACGAAGAGCTGGTCGGGCGACCACTGCGTCGATCCGCGGCTCGTGCCGGGCGTCTTCTTCTGCGACCGCAAACCGCTCGTCGCTTCACCGGCGCTGATCGACATCGCGCCGACGGTGCTCGACCTGTTCGGCCTGGAGATCCCCGCGTACATGCAAGGTCGCGCGCTGTTCGCGGACGGGACGGAGCGTCGTTCGAAGCCGGGGCGCGGTGCGGATGTCGCGCCGCCGCGGCACGAGCATGGACACGCGCGTCCCAGCACCAAGTGAATCCTGGCGGCCGCTGGAAGCCGCGGCACGGGCTGCGGCCGGGGCCAACGGCGGGCATGTCGCCCGGACGAGGAGAGTGACCGATCCTCCCGTCGCGCCACGGTCGGGCGTGACGCCCGCCTGGCCCGGCTTCCCGCCGCGACAATCCCCGAAACTGACGGCACCCGAGGTTGCGATCTGGAAGTAGGATCGACATGGATCTCCGGCGAGGATTTGTACGTTGCCTCGCCGCGAGCGCTCCCGACGTCGCCTCCAGAGTCCCCATCGAGAAGTCTCCATGAAGTCACGTGGTCTCGTTTTACCCCTGATCGCCGGCATCCTAGCCAGCACCGCCGCTGCTCAAACGCCGCAGCACGGCTCGCTCACGAAGCTGACCGTCCCCAAAGAGCTGCCGCGTGCGGGCGCGTCAACACAGCCGCAGTCGAGCTCGCTCGCCAGCGCGGGCGCGGATGATTGCGCCAACGCATCCACCTCCGCGATCAGCGGCACGGGGACGTTTCCGGTCAACTCGACGGGGGCGACGGACAGCCCGCAGGTCGACACGGGTTGCGTTCAGCCGCACCTCGACGTCTGGTTCCGATACACGGCGACCTACACCGGCAGCATCACCCTCAACACGTGTGGCGGAGTGGGCACCGACAGCGTCATCGTCGTCTGGTCGGGCTCGACTTGCCCAGCGGGCACCTCGCTGGCTTGCAACGATGACTTCTGCGGACTCGAGTCCAGCCTCACGTTCCCGATCACGAACGGGAGTGTCTATCTGATCCAGATGGGCTCGTTCGGCTCGAACCCCGGTTACTCGGGCACGTTCAACCTCTCCGCTCCGCCGCCGCCGCCCGCGAACGACGAGTGCACGGCACCGATTACGGTCGTCGGCATCGGCACGTTCCCCTTCGACAACACCGCCGCGACGACGAGCGTCTCGGGACAGACCGAAGCGCCGTGCTTTATCTTCGGCACGACGGCGGTGATCAGTGACGTGTGGTTCACTTGGACCGCGCCGATGACCGGGATCGCGACCTTCGCGACCTGCGGCACCACGACGGTCGACACAAAAATCGCGGCGTACCCCGGCGCGGTTTGCCCGACGGCCGGAACCGTGTTGGCCTGCAACGATGACGCCTGTGGGCCCTTCCAGTCGTCGATCGAGTTCCCCGTCACGGGGGGCTCGGCGTACATGCTGCAGATCGGCCTGTATCCCTTCGCCTTGGGCGGCGCCGGGAACTTCTCACTGGCGGTCGCCCCGCCGCCGGGTCCGCCGACCGCGGCGAGCATGAACGTCGACATCGGGCCCACGGCCTCGGCGGCCGGCATCCCGACCAGCACGTACGGCGCGGCAGCGGCCATGCCGGGTGTGTGGAACGCGCGCAGCCCCACGGTTTCGAGCAGTTTGATGAACGACTTGGCGGGAGCGCCGTGCCAAGCACTGCTCACGCGGACCGGCACCTCGCTCAACGACTTCGCCTTCGACAACCTCGGCACGAGCGGCGACGACCAGGCTCTCCTCGACGACGCGCAGGACTGCGGCGGCACAGGTGGCACGACCACGTGGACGTTCAGCAACCTGTTCGGCGGGAACTACACCGTCTACACGTACGCGTGGGCACCGGACAGCAACCTGTTCGTCTCGAGCGTCTCGGTCGCGGGCTCGCCCGATCCGGCGCAGAGCGTTGGCGGCGCTTGGACCGGCGCGCACGTGCTCGGCACGACCTATGCGCGTCACGCGGTGACCGGCGTTCCGAGCTTGGGCTCGATCGCGATCACGGTCTCGACGGTCACCAGTTTCTCGACGCTCAACGGCTTCCAGATCATTCGCGAAGGCTCGAGCTTCAGCGGCTACTGCTTCGGTGACGGCACGGGCACGGCCTGCCCGTGCGGCAACAGTGGCGCGTTGGGCAACGGTTGCGCGAACTCGATCGTTCCGACGGGTGGCAACCTCACGGCCAGCGGGCTGGCGAGCGTCGCGGCGGACTCGATCGTCATCACGGGTTCGGGCATGCCGAACGCGACGTGCTTGTACTTCCAAGGCACCTCGCAGATCAGCGTGACCTTCGGTGATGGACTGCGTTGCGCGGGCGGGACCGTCATCCGTCTCGGAACGAAGGCGAACGTTCTCGGAACTTCGTCCTATCCCACGGGCGGCGATCTCTCCGTGTCGGTGCGGGGCGCTGTGCCCCTGGCTGGCGCGATCCGCAACTACCAGTGCTGGTACCGCAACGCGGCCGCGTTCTGCACGGCTTCGACGTTCAACCTGACGAACGGCGTGTCGATCCCTTGGACGCCGTGACCGCGCTGGATCCGTCGGCTGCGCGCTGACGGATTCGACGCTGATCCAGAACGAGCTGGCCGCGGAGGACTCCCTCTGCGGCCAGTTCCATGGGTGGCCAAGGGTTCTCCTGGACGGGCTTCCGCGAGGCGAGGGTGCGCGCTTCGAGCGCGTGTCGGCGGTTCCGCGTGGGAAACGATCCGTCGGAGGCCGGCGCAGTCTCCAAGGGCCACTCGGCAGCCGCCATCCGATAGATTGGTCGCGCTCCGCGCTTCATCAAGCCGCCGCAGCGTCGCTCCACGTGTCCCGATTCCTCCTACTGAACGAGCGTCAGAACGTCGTCGCTCCGGCGTCTCGACCGGCGAGCGAGGGCGCATGAGTCAAACGCACTCGACCATGTGGCCGGCCATCGCTGTGCTCGGGGTGTTCCTCGTGCCGGGCATCGCGCGGTCTGCCGCGGAAACGCCCAAGAGAGCAGCGCCCGTCCTCGTGCTGGGCATCGACGGAATGGACCCGGACCTCCTGCGCGAATCCATCGCCCGCTTCCCGGATCGCATGAAGAACTTCGCGCGCATCGCGAGCGCGAACGGGATCCACGAACTCGCGACGTCGGTCCCGCCGCAATCGCCGGTCGCGTGGTCGAACTTCATCACCGGTCGCGATCCCGGCGGTCACGGCATCTTCGACTTCCTCCACCGCGATCCGATGACGCGCTCGCCGATTCCGTCGACGGTGAAAGCGGAAGCGCCGAGCACGATTCCGCTGCCCGCGGGTTGGCAGTTCCCGCTCGGCGGCGACGCCGAATCGAATCGCACCGGCGTCGCGTTCTGGAGCGTGTTGAGGGACCACGGCATCCCGGCCGACGTGTGGCGCATGCCCGCGAACTTTCCCGTCGAGGGCTCCGACGGTTGGTCTTTCAGCGGGATGATGACGCCCGCGATCGACTCGGCCTACGGCAAGTACACGTACTACGTGACCGAGCCCGATCCGAGCGCGATCGCGAACGAAGGCCGCATCGTTCCGGTTCGCGAATTCGACGGACGCATCGACACGTCGCTCGGCGGTCCGCCAAGCCCGTTCAAGAAAGACGGCGAAAGTGCCAGCATTCCGCTGACGATCCTTCTCGATCGTGAAGCGCGTGCGGCCGCAATCGAGGCCGCAGGTCGCGTCATCGTCGTCCCCGAAGGCGCGTGGAGCGATTGGGTGCAGGTCTCGTTCGACTTGCTCCCGCTCGGCGTCGCGCCGGTCAAGGGAATCGTGCGCTTCCACTTGAAGCGGCTGACTCCGTTCGAGCTGTACGCGTCGCCCGTGAACATCGACCCGACGGCGCCGATCGCGCCCGTGTCGGAGCCCGCGGACGCGAGCGCGGAAGTCGTGAAACGCGCGGGTTTCTACTACACGCAGGGTATGCCCGAGGACGTGAACGGCGTGAAGGAAGGCGTCCTCACCGAGGCTGAGTTCCTCGAGCAGAGCGAGATCGTCCATCAGGAGGGCGTGCGCCTCCTCGATGTCGGACTCGCGCGTTGGAAGGAGCGCGGCGGCTTCCTCTTCTTCTACTTCTCGGGCGTCGATTTGTGCGGGCACATGCTGTGGCGTCACCACGACGCGGGCCATCCGAATCACGACGCGAAGAAGGCGCTGGAGAGCACGGCGGAGTGGTCGCATCGCCCTGGTAGTACTTGGAAGGATGTGATCTTCGACCTGTACATGCGCATGGACCCGATCGTGGGGCGCGTGCTCGACGAAGCCGGTCCGAACGCAACGGTGATCGTCATGAGCGATCACGGATTCGCCTCGTACGCCCGCAAGTTCTCGCTCAACACCTGGCTGCTCGAAAACGGGTATCTCGTGCTCAAGGCCGGTCGCACGCGCGAGCTGCTCGAATCCGATCCCGCGCACGAGCCGGTCACGATCTTCGGCGCGGTCGATTGGTCGAAGACACGCGCGTACGGCGTCGGGTTCAACGGGCTGTACCTCAACCTCGCCGGTCGCGAACTCGACGATCCCGCGACGCCGGAGAACGAGAGCGGCATCGTGAATCCCGGCGCGGAGGCGGCACAACTCGTCGCGGAAATCGACGCGAAGCTGCTCGCCATCCGTGATGGCGACGCGCGTCCGATCCTGCGCAACGATCGGCCCGACGTGGCTTACTCGACCGAGCGCCGCGCGGAAGCTCCCGACCTCATCGTGGGGTACGATGCGAACTACGGGAACTCGGACGAGTCCTCGCTCGGACGCATCCCGCACGACGTGTTGGCGGACAATCTCGGCGGAACGTTCCAGGGCAGCCACCTCATGGCGCCCGAGGTCGTCCCCGGGCTGCTCTTGTCGACGCGTCCCGTGCGGGAAGGGCGACACGGGCTCGAAGACCTCACGGTCGAGATCCTGAAGCAATACGGAATCCAACCGGTCGCCGGCATGCGCGGCACGCCGGTCCTGAAGTAGAGGAGAACGCGATGTTCGGCGGCGGAAACAAGATCAAGTTGGAGAAGGACCTGCTCGAGCGGATCAAGA